>NZ_JAYDCK010000003.1:3300000-3442500 GCF_034555965.1 Aquicoccus sp. G2-2 | reverse complement strand
GCCCCCGCCATCAATGCACGCCGGTTCAGCCACACCGCCTCCTCGGTCACATCTTTATCGGTCAGGGTGTTTTTCCAGCGATAGGCCATTCTCGTCTCCGCACCAAAAGGGTCATTTGACCCCAGAGGTAAGCGTGACGACGCCATCCACCAATCAACAACATCTCACATCCGCGTTCACGGATTGAAACAACTGGCACAGCCTGCCCGCCGCGCGCCCGGCTTCATTTTGCCAAAAATATCCACGGCGCACCGGCAGTCCCCGGTGCCGCGCTCAAAGCGTCGCGGCCAGCCGCACACCCTGATCAATCGCCCGTTTGGCATCAAGCTCGGCCGCCACATCCGCGCCGCCAATCACATGCGCGCTCACGCCCCTCGCCGCCAGATCATCGGCCAACCCGCGCGCGCTCACCTGCCCGGCGCAAAGCACCACGCTGTCGCATTCGATCACGCGTGCATTCTCACGCGCTTCGCCAAAGCTGATATGCAGGCCGTCGGCGTCGATCTTCTCGTAATTCACCCCGCCCAGCATCTCGACGCCTTTCATCTTCAACTGTGCCCGGTGAATCCATCCGGTCGTCTTGCCCAAGCCCTTGCCCAGCCTTTGTTGCTTGCGCTGCATCAAGGTCACCGCCCGCGCGGGCTTGTGCGGCTGTGGCCCTTCGGCGGCCAATCCACCGCGCGTGGTCTCCGGATCGCCCACGCCCCATTCCTCGCGCCAAAGGTCAAGATCAACCGTCGGGCTTTCACCGCTCGCCACAAGGAATTCCGACACGTCGAACCCGATACCGCCCGCCCCGATCACCGCCACCCGCTTGCCCGTCTCCGCGCCGCCGCGCAGCACATCTATATAGGACAGCACATTATCGCCATCCTGCCCGGCAATCCCCGGATCGCGCGGCGTCACGCCGGTGGCCACCACCACCTCGTCAAACCCGTCCAGCATCTCTGCCGTCGCCTCGGTGCCGAGCCGCAGCACAACACCGCTGCGCTCCACCATCCGCGCATACCACGCCACCAGCCCATGAAACTCTTCCTTGCCGGGGATCACCTTGGCCATGTTAAGCTGCCCGCCGATCTCATCCGCGCGATCGAAAAGCGTCACCGCATGGCCGCGCTCCGCCGCCGTAATCGCCAGCGAAAGCCCCGCCGGCCCGGCCCCGACAACAGCCACCGTCTTTTTCACCTCGGCCGGGGCAATGACGATTTCCGTTTCATGGCAGGCCAGCGGGTTGACCAGACAGCTTGAAATCTTGCCCGCGAACGTATGATCCAGACAGGCCTGATTACACGCGATGCAAGGCGCTATTTCATCGCCGCGCCCTGCCGCTGCCTTGGCCACAAAATCCGCATCAGCCAGAAATGGCCGCGCCATCGACACCATATCGGCGCAGCCCTCGGCCAGCACCGCTTCGGCCACCTCCGGCGTGTTGATCCGGTTCGATGTAATGACCGGAATCCCGACCTTCCCCATCAGCTTTTTCGTTACCCAGCTAAAGGCACGGCGCGGCACCGATGTGGCAATCGTCGGCACCCGCGCCTCGTGCCAGCCGATCCCGGTATTGAGGATCGACGCCCCCGCCGTCTCGATCGCCTGCGCCAATTGCACCACCTCTTCATGGGTGGAGCCGTCGGGCACAAGGTCAATCATGCTCAGCCGGTAAATGATGATGAAATCATCCCCCACCGCCGCGCGCACCCGTTTCATCACCTCGATGGCAAGCCGCATCCGGTTCTCATATGTCCCGCCCCAGCGGTCTTCGCGCTTGTTCACATGGGTGACAAGAAACTGGTTGATGAAATACCCTTCCGAGCCCATCACCTCCACGCCATCATAGCCCGCCTCACGCGCACGCGCCGCAGAGGTGGCGAAATCAGCGATCTGCTTTTCGATCCCCGCCTCGTCAAGCGCGGTCGGCGCAAACGGCGAAATCGGGCTTTTGATCGCGCTGGCCGACACGCATTTCGGCCCATAAGCATAGCGCCCGGCATGAAGGATCTGCATGGCAATCCGCCCGCCTTCTTCATGTACCCGGTCAGTCACGATGCGATGATTGGCAATATCTTGCGGCGTATAAAGCCCCGCCGCACCGGGGGCGACGCCGCCTTCTTCGTTGGGCGCAATGCCGCCTGTGACGATCAACCCGGCCCCGCCTTTGGCGCGCGCCGCGTAATACTCCGCCACCCGACCCCAGTCGCCGCGCTCCTCCAGCCCGGTATGCATCGACCCCATCAGCACGCGATTCTTCAGCGTCACATGGCCCAGATCAAGCGGCTTGAGAAGATGCGGGTATTGGTTCATTGGCGGCGCTCCTTGTGCTACCGCACAGCATGGCGCGTCAAAACAGGGTTGTCACCCCGAACCACACGTCAAGCGCGGGCCGCATGGCACCGGCTACATCGTCTCCAGACAATGCCGCCGGAACGCCCGCTTTAGCATGTCCAACTCGGCCCGCAGCAGATCCAGCTCGGCACGAATGTCATCTTCCAGCGCCTCTCCCGCCATCAGCGCAAAAGACCCCAGCTTGTCGCCGGTAACCTGATCGCTGATCAGGAATGTCTGTATCCCGTCGCAAATCGCCTCGCGCGGCACCGGCACCTGCAACAGGTAACCACCGTGCTGATCGGGCACCACCGAAACGCCGTCCACCGCGCGATTGTCAAGCGTCACCGCCACCTTCGGCAAATCGGCGTGCTGCGCCTCGTTCTTGCGCCTGAGCAATGCCTCCCAGACGCCCTCTTTCATCCGCGTCTTGCTAACCGTCAGATCGCTCATCTCGTCCTCACAATTCCGCTCTCGGGCGGCGGCTGAAGGTCAGATCCCGCAAGGTAACCTGATTCATCTGCGGCCCTTCGAAAATCAGATCGAGCCACATTTTCTCAACCCGCTTTTCATTAAGCTTCGAATACGCCAGATCAAATTCCACCATCGCTTCTTCCGCACCGAGCGGCAATTCACGCACCAACTGCTCGGTGTTCGGCCCGTGCTTGATGTTCAGCCGCAGAAATATCTCCAGCGGGTTTTCCAACTCGACAATGGTATCGACCCTGAGCAAATGCCGCTTTTGCAACCCCGCCGCCGCCTCTTCCGGCAGATCAACCACCGCCGACAGGAACGAGCCGTCAAAATTGAACACATCAAGCCGCAACCCGAACGGCGCCAGATCGGCCTCGCGCTGGTTGCGGATCTGCCTCAGGGTAAGCTCGGAGCGCGCGCAATCATGAAACAGCGTCACCTCATTGCCCAACATGCTCTTGCTCTGGACCGTGCTCATCCCCGGCACAGGCAACGGCCCACGCCACAGTTCCGGGCGCCATGACCAATCTGCATCAAACGGCTTTGGAAACGCGGATGAACCGATCATTGGCAACGCCAGACGGCTTTCGGAGATATGGATGAGCTTGTCGAGATGGGCTTTCAACTGCCGCGCCTTGAGGCGTTGCTGGCGCAGAACCGGCAAATCGGCAGAGCTTGCACGCCGCCCCGCCCGCGCCCAGCGCCGCAAAGACGCCTGATAAAGCAGACCACTCAATACGCCCGTTTTTCTACCCATGCCCGCCCGACACCTGTTCCGGCCCTGCACCCAACCTCGGGTAAAGCCACCAATTTCCCATTCGGGTTATAGTCTAACGGAAACAATGTTAACGGGGAAATATGTTTACGGCGCTTTTGGCAACAAAATGTGTCCGCGCGCAGTTTCGCTCATTTAGCCGCCTCACCGGCCCAATGCGTTTCGACCTATCGTCGTGATCGGGCAAACGATCGAAACGCTCTATTTCTTCTTTTTCGCTGCAAGCGCCTTGGCCTGCGCCGAATAATCCTTGATCGGGCTGGCCTCGCGCAGGCTTTCCGCCAGCGCAATCATCATCCGCTTACCCTTGCGCCCGGCCAGCACATTGCCCTTCGGCGCATAAAGCGCAATGCCCACCAGATACCCGTTGATCATCATTGTCCCGCGCCAATGCCTCGGGTCTCCGGCCGGAATGCCCCGGTCGCCACCACTGGCAAGCTGAATCAGCGAAACCCCGTCCCCATCAAGCTTGGCAAGCGTTTTCACCGGCGCAAGCGCAGCCGACAGATCATCCGCCGTCGGCGCATCCTGTTTCATGAGGCCGGGCTGAACCTGAACCGTCATCACCACCGGCTCGGCATCCGCCGCCGCATAATCGCGGTTAAGCGAATTGCATGATGCGATCAACGCAAACCCCCCGCGAAACCATGGCGCAAAGAGGTTCGATCAACGCAATAGCCCCGTGGCCCCGCGATCACCACCTGCCCGCCGGCCATTGGCACGCGCTTCAATGCTTGGGCCTGTTTCGGCTTGCCCGCCTTCGCGCCAGCCGGATTGGCAGTGCCGCGTGATACCCCTTGGGTCGTATTGGCCGCCGTCAAGAAATCAAACCCGCCGCCGGGTCCGGCTTCGACACAGCCAGAAAGCACAAAAGCAAGCGCCGCAAGAATCCCCCCGCGCAGGCGCAGCGGGCAAATACCCGGTGTTGCCGCAAACTGTCTTCAAGCCGTGCTGGCCGCTCATTTTCAGCCTCCTGCAACCAAATCGTCGCTGCCTCAAAACCCCGGAATTGGCCCGAAACTGGCCCGAAACCCGCAAGACCAACGAGAGATAAGGCAATCACCCCCTTGCGCACAACCCTCATGCGCCATCGGAAACAGCGTGTTTCCAATGCCTTCCCACCCGTGACACGCACATAAGAGACCGCAAACACGAAGCTGTCTCACCGCCTCGGCAAGCATGATCGCAAAGCTGCGAATTGTCGCGCGGGCGCAAGCCGCCTCGTCTTTAATCAGCAATATGCACCTGCGCTGCCCTCTTTCTTGCGTGGCGATGAACGGCTAAAGCTATCATTCATGCGATACGCGGCCCATGCCCACCTTGCCAATCAGGCCCGCCCCAGCGCGCAACTGTGGCGGCTTGCGCTTGGCATCGGCATCACCCTCGCCTGTTACTTCGCGCTGACCTACACCTATTTCAATCTGCTTGCCGAACTGGTGACACAAGACAACTGGGCCGCCCTTTCCGCCGAAATCGACGCCGGGTCGACCCCGCGCGGCATGATGGCCCTGCTCGGCGTGTTCGGAATGCTCACCCTGTCGCTGCTGCTGGTCACCAACCAATTACACCGCCGACAGCTGCGATCCTTCCTTGGCCCGCCGGGTGCGGCATTGCGCGATTTCTTGCGCGTCTCCGTGGCCCTCGCGGCGCTTGGCACATTGCTCTGGCTGCTGCCCGAACCCGCCGCCATGGCCCCACAGCCCGGCTTGCCGTTCCTGCGCTGGCTGGCGCTTCTGCCGCTGACCCTGCCGCTTGTCTTTGTGCAAATCAGCGCCGAGGAACTGGCCTTTCGCGGCTACCTTCAGGGGCAGCTTGCCGGGCGCTTCTCCACCCCTCTGGTCTGGCTGGCAGTGCCCGCTCTGGTTTTTGGCGCGCTGCATTACGATCCCGTCGGGGCCGGGGCCAATGCACCGATCTATGTCGTCACCGCCACGATCTTCGGTCTGGCGGCGGGCGACCTGACGGCGCGCACCGGCACGCTGGGGGCTGCGCTGGCGCTGCATTTCGCCCTCAACATCAGCGCGCTGCTGATCACCGCGCCAATGGGGCAAAGCTTTGGGCTGGCACTTAACCTCTTCCCATTCTCCCCCGCCGATATCAGCGCCCGCGCCACATGGCTGCCCTATGACACGCTTGTCATGCTCTGCGCTTGGCTGGCCGCGCGGCTTGCCATTTCACGATAACCGGCGATCTGCCCATCCCCGGCCCCCGATTGCAATTCCCCGCTGACGCGATTATCTCACCGAACAACCGCGATACCGCGCCTTTGTGAGACAACCTGCCGATGAACTGGATCAACAACTACGTCCGCCCCCGGATCAACTCGATCTTCTCGCGCCGCGACACGCCCGAGAACCTGTGGACGAAATGCGACGGCTGCGGCACCATGTTGTTTCACCGCGAACTCAGCGAAAACCTGAATGTCTGCACGTCTTGCGGGCATCACATGGCGTTTGCCCCGCGCGAACGCTTCAAGGCGCTTTTCGACAACGGCATCTTCACCGAGATTGACGTGCCCGCCCCACTTGAAGACCCGCTGAAATTCCGTGACCAGAAACGCTATCCCGACCGGATGAAAGCCGCCCGCAACACCACCGGCGAACACGAAGCCATGCTGGTCGCCCAAGGCGAGATTGGCCGCACGCCGATCATTGCGGCGGCACAAGATTTTTCGTTCATGGGCGGCTCCATGGGCATGTATGTCGGCAACGCGATCATCGCCGCCGCCCAAGAAGCAGTGAAGCTCAAGCGCCCGCTTGTCCTGTTCTCTGCCGCTGGCGGCGCGCGGATGCAGGAAGGCATTCTCAGCCTGATGCAAATGCCGCGCACCACCGTTGCCGTGCAGATGCTCAAGGAAGCGGGCCTGCCTTATATTGTCGTGCTCACCCACCCGACCACTGGCGGCGTCACCGCGTCCTACGCCATGCTGGGCGACGTGCAAATTGCCGAACCGAACGCGCTGATCTGCTTTGCCGGGCCGCGCGTTATCGAACAAACGCTGGGCGAACAGCTCCCCGAAGGGTTCCAGCGCGCCGAATACCTGCTCGATCACGGGATGCTCGACCGTGTCACCCCGCGCCCGCAAATGCGCGATGAGCTGATCACGGTCACCCGGATGCTGTTACGCCTGCCGCCCGCCGTTGCCGGTGAACTGCCCCCGCCTGAGCAAGAGCAAGCAGCCGAACCCGACAGCCCGGAGAATACCGCCGAGCCGTCAGCCGCATCCGACGCGGCAGCGCCCACCACCGACCCCACGAAATGAACGCCGGTTCCGATGCCATCCTCACAAGGATGATGGCGCTTCACCCCAAGATCATCGACCTCACGCTTGACCGGGTCTGGCGCCTGCTCGACCGTCTCGGCAATCCGCAGGAAAAATTACCCCCCGTGGTGCATATCGCTGGCACCAACGGCAAAGGCTCCACCCTCGCCATGCTGCGCGCCGGGATGGAAGGCGCGGGCCTGCGTGTTCACGCCTATACCTCGCCGCATCTGGCCCGGTTTCACGAACGCATCCGCCTTGCCGGTGAATTGATCACTGAAGAGCACCTCTCCGATGTGCTTGATGAATGCGACGCCGCCAATGGTGGCGAGGAAATCACCTATTTCGAAATCACCACCTGCGCCGCCCTGCTGGCCATGTCGCGCACGCCTGCCGATTACACCCTGCTCGAAGTCGGCCTTGGCGGGCGGCTCGACGCCACCAACGTGATTGAGCGGCCCGCGCTTACCATGATAACGCCCGTATCCTTCGATCATCCGCAATTTCTCGGCAATACCGTCGCCGAAATCGCGGGCGAGAAAGCAGGCATCCTCAAGCGTGGCGTGCCCTGCGTCGTCTCCGCTCAAACCGATGACGCGCTCGACGTGATCGAGGCTCGCGCCGCCCGCCTCTCCGCGCCGCTCTCGGTGCAAGGCCAACACTGGCACGTCACCGAAGAACGCGGGCGGCTTGTCTATCAGGATGAAACCGGCCTGCTCGACCTGCCCGCGCCGGTGCTGATCGGCGCGCACCAGTTCCAGAACGCGGGTGCGGTCCTCACAGCCCTGCGCAATCTCGGGCTTGGCGATGCGGCATATGACGCCGCCATGACCCGCGCCACCTGGCCCGCCCGGATGCAGCACCTGCGCCATGGCCCCCTGCTCGATGCGGCCCCCGGCGCGGAATTTTGGCTTGATGGCGGCCATAACGCCGCCTGCGGGCTTAGCCTCGCTGAAACGCTCACCCGTCTGCCCACGCGCGAAACCCATCTGATCTGCGGCATGATGAATACCAAGGACGTGGCGGGCTACCTTGCCCCGCTGCTGCCCCATGCCAACAGCCTCACCGCTGTCTCCATCCCCGGAGAGCAGAACACCCTGCCCGCCGAAGAGACCGCCCGCGCCGCCGCAAACGCCGGAATTCCCGCGCTCACCGAAACCGGCACCGCTTCCTCCGTTGCCGCCGCCGCGCAAGCAATCACCGCGCGCGCGCCGCATGCCCGCATCCTGATTTGCGGCTCGCTCTACCTCGCCGGTCGCGTTCTGCGCGAACACGGCTGAACGCGGGCACTCGGCAAGGCGCTGAAACGATTCGGTTTTTGCCGGGATGGCTTATTTTCCTGAAAAAACGCGCGCCACAGAACCACTTTATGTTGACTGATTCGCGCTGTTTCGCCTATATCTTGGGTCAGAATTCAGATCGGCATAAAGGGACAGGCAGGCAGCGAACGGCCCATACCTAAATGAACGCCAACACCGGCACATGTATCTGCCGGAGCGGCGAACATACGCCAAGACCCACGCCAAAGAATGCCACGCCCGCAACACGGAACAGACGGAACAGACGGAACAGACAGGCAGGAATAGATCGAGGGGCCGGTTCAACGGCCCCCTTTCTTTTGGCGCCTCACTTCGCCGCCCAATCCTCGCTCTGCATCTCGATCAGCCGCGACGCGGTGCGCTGAAACTCAAACGCACCGTCGCCTTCCACGAAAAGCATATCCGGCACCGCCGCGGCACTGACGATCAGCCGCACTTCGGCCTCGTAAAGCGCATCAATCAGCGTGACAAACCGCTTTGCCTCGTTGAAATTGGCGCGCGACAGGCGCGGAATATCATCGACGAAAAGCACGCTGACCCGGTCCGCGATCTCAAGATAATCACCCGGCCCCAGCGCCCGCCCGCACAAATCGTAAAACCGCGCCCGACCCACACCATTGCTGAATTGCGGGATTTCCACCTCCCGGCCCTTTACCTTCAAAACCAACCGCGCGCTCTCCCCGCCGCTCAGATCACGCCAAAGCGCATCCATCCCGGCCTTTGCCGCGCTGTCATTCGGCGTGAAATAAACCGGCGTGCCCTGCAACCGATGTTGCCGGTAATCCGTCACCCCGGCCAATTCATGCACCTCTATACGCTCGCGTATAAGGTCGATGAACGGCAGGAAAAGTTGCCGGTTCAGCCCGTCTTTGTAAAGCTCCCCCGGCTCGCGGTTCGACGTGGTAACAACCACCACCCCGGCCTCGAACAGCGCCTCGAAAAGCCGCCCCACGATCATCGCATCGGCAATGTCGCTAATCTGCATCTCGTCGAACGCAAGACAACGCACGCTTTCGATCACCGCCTCTGCAACCGGCTTCAACGCGTCCTGCGCACCGGTCTTGCGCGCCGCATCAAGCCCGTCCTGAATTTCCTGCATGAACGCATGAAAATGCACCCGCCGCGCCGGAATATCGCCAAGGCAATCAACGAACAGATCCATCAGCATGGATTTCCCGCGCCCGACCCCGCCCCAAAGGTAAAGCCCCTTCACCGGCTCGGGCTTGCCCCTGCGCAGCCAGCCAGCCTTTTTCACCGGCACCGCGAGGCTTGCGCGAATCCGTTCCAGCTCGGGCAACACGGCTTCCTGCACCGGGTCGGCCCGGATCAACCCCGCCGCCACCCGCGCCTGATATTCACTGATCACATCGTGCTCCATGCTTCCCTCTAACGCGGCTCTCCCATAAAGGACAAGACCGCTGCACAAGTGCCCACACCCGCCAGACATTTTTCGGCTTGCCTCAATGCCGCACACCGCTAAGCTCCCCGGCACAGGAGACCCCAGCATGACCACCGCAACGAAAGCTGCGCCGCTATTCACCCCCGTCCTGATCACCGGCTGCATCATCATACTGGTGTCCTTCGCCATCCGGGCAAGCTTCGGCGTCTTCCAGATCCCCATCGCCGATGAATTCGGCTGGGCGCGGTCGGAATTTTCCTTGGCCATCGCCCAGCAAAACCTGTTCTGGGGGATCGGGCAACCGCTGTTCGGTGCCATGGCCGAAAAGATCGGCGACCGCAAAGCCATCATTCTCGGCGCGCTGACCTACGCGGCGGGCCTCGTGCTCAGCTCGCAAGCGGTAACCCCGGAAGCGCATCAAGCCTATGAAATGCTGGTCGGCTTTGGCATCGCGGGCACCGGCTTTGGCGTTATCCTCGCCGTGGTCGGGCGCGCCTCGTCCGATGCCAACCGCTCGATGAGCCTCGCCATCGCCACCGCCGCCGGCTCCGCCGGACAGGTCTTCGGCGCGCCCGTCGCCGAATGGCTGCTTGGTCTTTTCCCATGGCAATCGGTGTTTCTCATCTTCGCCGTCACCATCCTTGCCACGCTCTTCGTTCTGCCATTCATGCGCGCACCACACCCCCGGCAAGCCGCGCCGCACTTGAAGAAAGCATGGGCGCGATCCTGCGCCGGGCCACGCGTGATCCGTCTTTCGCACTGATTTTCGTGGGCTTCTTCTCCTGCGGCTATCAGTTGGCCTTCATCACCGCGCATTTCCCCGCCTTCGTGGCCGAAGCCTGCGGGCCGATCGCCTCAGGCGGCCTGCTGCACAATCTCGGCATCACCACCACCTCGCGGCTCGGGGCTGCCGCAATCTCGCTCATCGGGCTGGCCAATATCGCAGGCACCCTGACCGCAGGCTGGCTTGGCAATCGCTATTCGCGCAAATACCTGCTGGCGGGCATTTACGTCTGTCGCACCCTGATCGCCGCCGCCTTCATCCTCACCCCGATGACCCCGGCCACCGTGCTGCTGTTCTCCACCGCCATGGGCGCGCTTTGGCTCGCAACCGTGCCGCTCACCTCCGGGCTGATCGCTCATATCTACGGGCTGCGCTATATGGGCACGCTTTACGGCATCGTGTTTTTCTCGCACCAATTGGGCAGCTTCCTCGGCGTCTGGCTGGGCGGGCGGATGTATGACATCTACGGAAGCTACACCGCCGTATGGTGGGTCGGCATCGGCATTGGCGCGCTCTCGGCCATCGTGCATCTGCCGGTGCGCGAAAACCGCCTCGCCCCCGCCTGACTAACCCTCTTCACCGCGCCACGCCGACAGCACATAACGCGCCGTCATCAGGTCAAGATGTGCACCGCCGCCATTCTTGGCAATGGTGATCTCCTCATCGCTCTCCCGGCAATACGCCTCAGGCTGGTAGAAATCCGCCAGAACGTCCTCGCGCCTGAGCGCCCCTGAACTCAGCGGTTCGATCAACTCACCGATATGCTCCAGCGTGGTGTCATAGCTATCAACAAACACCCGCGCGCGCGTCATCGCCTCATCATCCACTTCCCGCATATCAGGCCTATATGCCCCAATGAGATCAAGATGCTGCCCCGGCTGCAGCCACGCCCCCTTCACCACCGGCTCGGGCGACATCGTGGCGCAACAAATCACATCCGCCTCGCCCACCGCGCTTTCCAAATCGCGTGCAACGCTCATTCCGGGGCATTCTGCCGCCATCTTCTCGGCCCCCTCGGGCGAGCGATTCCACACAGCAAATTCCGCACCCCCAAAAACCGCGCCGTAAGCCTCATACATCGACCGCCCCACCGTCCCGGCGCCAACCAGCAAAAACCGCTTCGCATCCTTGCGCGCCAGTCTTGAGGCAGACAACAGGCTATCCCCCGCCGTCTTCCACTTGGTCACCAGATGAAAATCGACGATCGCTTCCAGCATCCCGTCATGATCGGAATATAGGTTCACCGCCCCGTTCACCATCGGCTTGCTCGCCGCCTTGTTGGCCGGGAAAATCGTTGCCGACTTCACCGCAACCCCCATCCCGTCGATCCACGCCGCCCGGCTAAGCAGCGTATCGTCACCGCGATAAAGAAACGTATCGCCAATCTCCGCCTTGGCGCGCCTGTGCCCGGCCTCGAACGCCGCCAGCAAGCCCTGCCAACTCAGCTTCGCTTCCCCCTCCGCAAAGGGGATCATCACCACATCCATATGCGCCTCCATGCCATCACCAAGGAAACTTGCACGCCCGCGCCCGACCCGCGCAACCCCCCGCTTCATTTTGCCTCAAATATCCAATCCGCAACGGCAACCACCGGCGCTTCAACCGCCAGCATATGCGCCAAGCGCGGCCCGGCGGCCGGGTGGGTGGGCGGGCGCTGCCGGGCCGCGCGCGCCCGCCTCACGCCCCCGCGGCGCGCAATTCACGCTCCAGCGCATCCAGAAACCTTGACCGGTCGGCCTTGGAAAACGCCTTGCCGCCGCCTTGCCGGAACGGGTCCGCCGCGCGCAGATCTGTCATCAGGTCACGCATCGCCAACGCCTCGCGCACATTCGCCTGGCTCAACCGCTCGCCGTTATGCTTCAAGACCCGCGCCCCCGCCTCGACGCATTTCGCGGCCAGCGGAATATCTCCGGTGATAACCACGTCGCCCGCGCCCGCACGCTCGGCAATCCACTGATCGGCCACGTCCGGGCCTTCCGGCACGATCACCGTCTCGACCAGCGGGTTCTGCGATGGCCGCAAACCGCCGTTGGACACCACGAACATCTGCACGCGATGGCGTGTCGCCACCCGCTCGGCCTCGGCTTTCACCGGGCAGGCATCCGCATCCACGTAAATCACGCCTTGCCCTTCTTTTCCTTGGGTTTGATCTTGTATGCCTCCGGGATCGGCATCCGGTTGAACGCATCCAGCCCGGCAATCCGATATGCCTCCGCCAGCGTGGGATAATTGAAGGTGTTCTGCACGAAATAATCCACCGTCCCCTTCAGGTTCAGCACCGCCTGCGCGATATGAATAAGCTCGGTCGCGCCCTCACCGACGATCTGCACACCCAGAACACGCCGCGTCTTCAGGCTGACCAGCATCTTCAAAAGCCCATGCTCCAACCCCATGATATGCCCCCGGCTGGTCTCCCGAAACCGCGCAATCCCCACCTCATAAGGAATACCCCGCTCGCGCATCTCCTCCTCCGACATGCCGCAAGTGGATATTTCCGGCACCGAATAAATGCCGTAAGGAAACCACGGGCTTTCCGGCAGCGTCGGCGTTTCAAGCGCATGGCACGCCGCCACCCGCCCCTGCTGCAAACTGGTCGAGGCCAGCGACGGATGGCCAATCACATCGCCCGCCGCATAGATATGGCTCACCGCCGTCTGATAACTCTTGCGATCCACCTCAAGCCGCCCGCGGTGGTCGGTCTCAAGCCCGACCGCCTTCAGATTGAGCTTGTCGGTCGCCCCCATCCGCCCGGCGGCGAAGAGCAGCATCTCGGCGCGCACATGACGCCCGTTATCAAGGCTCACCTCAACATGATTGCCACCATCCTCGATCTTCGTCACCGATGAGCCGAGCCTGAGATCAACACCGTTGTCACGAATCTCATGGACAAATTCCTCGATAATCGTCCGGTCGATGTAATCGAGAAACGTCTCGCGCGGCTCGATCAGTGTGATCCGCACATCAAGTGCGGAAAACATGGTGGCATATTCCACCCCAATCACACCCGCCCCGATCACAGCAAGCGAGCGCGGAATTCGCCCCAGCTCCAGAAACGTATCGCTGTCAACGATGGTGCTGCCGTTGAACGGCACATAATCGGGCCGGAACGTCACCGTGCCGGTGGCGATCAGGAACCGCTCGGCGCTCAACCGGCGCACCTCGCCTGCCTCCGTCGCCACCTCTATTTCATGCGGGCCAAGAAACCGCGCAAAACCGTTCAGCGTCTCGACATGGTTGCGGTTGAACTGATGCTCAAGAATATCGACCTCGTAATCCAGCGTCTTGCCAAGCCGCATCTTCAGGTCGGCCGCGTCGATATCGTCCTTCACGCGGTAGGAGCGCCCGTAAAAGCTGCGCTCACGCCAGCCGGACAGGTTCAGCACCGTCTCGCGCAGGGTCTTTGACGGGATCGTGCCGGTATGCACCGACACCCCGCCGAACCGGTCATGCCGATCCACCACCAGCACCCTGCGCTTAAGCTTGCCCGCCTGAATGGCTGCCGCCCGCCCCGCCGGACCAGAGCCGATAATAATCAGGTCGTAATCGCTCATGCCTTCGCCTTTCCGATATTCAACGTCCCCATCGCGCCGGTGCGCAGTTTCTGGCGCTCACCCTGCGGTGCGCGCTCGAACGCGACAATCGAGTCGTAAATGTGAATCCCCCGTCTCTCGGGTGAACGCGTCGGGCTTCAGCCCCTTGGCATAATGCGCGTGCAACTGGTCGATCCGGTCTTTCACGATCTCGATAAACGACCCCTCGCGCTTCAACCCGCCCTCATAACCCTCAAAATAGCAGCAATGCAGGTCTTCAAGCATGTACACCCCGGTGGCTGACACCTGCCCGTAAAGCTGCGCGAAGCTGGCGCTCATGTGTTGCATCATGTGGCTGCCATCATCCAGCACAATATCGAATGCATGGCGCTCCAAGAGCGCGTCAAGCACGCTCGCGTCATCTTGCGAGCCAATCACCACCTCGACGCCATCTTCCGCGAAATCGGCGCATTTGGGGTTGATGTCCAACCCGACAATCTGCGCCTCCGGCCCGAAATATTCCTTCCACATCTGCAACGACCCGCCACCCAGCACGCCAATCTCAAGCATCACCGGCGCCTGCCCGCGAAACCGCGCGAAATGGCGCTCGTAGATGTCGAAATAATGCAGCCACTTGTTGATCTGGCGGCCACCATTGGCCAAAAATATCTCCGCAAGTGAGCGCTCAGGCATAAAGCGCCTCCGCATGAAAGCCGACATGATCTTCCATGAAGGACGACACAAAGAAATAGCTGTGGTCATAGCCTTTTTGCAGCCTCAGCACCGCCTCGCACCGCCGCGCGGCAACCGCGCCCGCAAACGCATCAAGGCCGAGATGGTCAAAGAACTGATCGTCCGTGCCCACATCAATAAGCATTGGCCCGTCAAAGCCATGATCGCGCAGCGTCAGCGTTGCGTCATGGCGCGCCCATGTGGCCTCATCCTCGCCCAGATAAGCACCAAGCTGCTTGCGGCCCCACTCGCTTGCGCTCGGATGACAGATCGGTGCGAAGGCCGAAGCCGAGCGATACCGCCCCTTCAGCCCCATCGCCAGCGTCAGCGCGCCATGCCCGCCCATCGAATGCCCGGTAATCGCCTGCCGCTCCATATCAAGCGCGAATTCCTTGCCCAAAAGCCCCGGCAATTCCTCGGCCACATAATCCCACATCCGAAAATGCGGTGCCCATGGCGCTTGCGTGGCGTTGACGTAAAACCCCGCCCCCTGCCCTAGATCATAAGCCTCATCATCGGCGACCCCCTCACCGCGCGGGCTTGTATCGGGGAACACCAGCGCAATACCCTGCTCCGCCGCCCAGCCTTGTGCACCGGCCTTCACCATGGCGTTCTCATGGGTGCAGGTCAGCCCAGACAGATACCACAACACCGGCACCGGCCCATCCGCCGCCTCTTCCGGCAGGAAAAGCCCGAAGGTCATGTCGCAATCGCAGGCCTTGGATGGATGGCTGTAAACCCCCTGCACCCCGCCAAAGCACCTATTCTCCGAAATCGTCTTCATGGTTTCGCACCCCATCTCGTTTTGCACAAACATCGCCGCATCAGGATCGGCATTTCAAAGGAATGTTGCAATCTCATCCAGCGGTTTCTTTCTCAATGCCTCCTGTGGCACCGTCGCCCCCTCTGCGGGGTGGCCCACCGCCATGATCATGATCGGCTTTTCATGCGCCGGGCGGCCACAAATATCGGTCAGGAATTTCATCGGGTTGGGCGTGTGGGTCAATGCCGCCAACCCGGCTCGGTGCAGCGCGGTGATCAGGAAACCACCGGCCAGCCCGACGCTTTCAGGCACATAATAATGCTTGGCGCGGCTGCCATCCGGGTTTTGCCCCCAACGCTGCGCAAAGACCACGATCAGCCATGGCGCCAGTTCCAGATGCGGCTTGTTGAGGTCGGTCCCAATCGCCTCCAGCGCCGCCAGCCATTCCGTCCCGGCCCCCCGGCATAGAATCGCGCCTCTTCCTCCTCCGCCGCAGCCCGGATCTTCGATTTCACCGCCGGGTCGGAGATCGCCACGAAATGCCACGGCTGCTGGTTCGCCCCCGACGGCGCCAACCCGGCCACGCGAATGCAATCCTCAATCACCCCGCGCGCCACCGGACGGGTCGAAAAATCGCGGATCGTGTGCCGCCGCGCCATCTCTTCACGCACCATCGCCGCCCGCTCTGCTATCTCGGCGTCCGGCCTGTCGATCCAGTCCATCATCGGCACGGGGTTATATCGTCCGCTCATCCAACACCTCTCCAAAGCGCATCAAGCTCAGGTTGAAAACCGCCTTGATCCAAAGCATCTGTAAGGCCCGTCCGCCACGGGCAATTCAGCATTTTCGCCGTGATAGGGCAAATATCTCGGCAAACCAACCCAAGCCAGCTTGCCCGGCACAAAATCTTCAGATTTACACTAAAACACACGCCGCGAAAGGTGCCTTCAGGACGCTGGTGAAAAGGGTGCATTTTCGATTTTCTGACGTGTCTTTTGGCGACTCAATACGCAAACGCGGCGCACCCCAACAATGCTATGCGCTGCATCATTTATTTATAGACTTGAGTAATTTTATGGCGGTCCATACCGATACGTATGCGCTGTGCCGCGTTAAAAACGTTCCCGGGGAAAAGCGGAAAACTCCATGCAAAAACATAAAAATTCTACTCACAATCATCCGAAAAATGCCATCCTCGGCGCCTTGACTCTTCTGTTGATTCTCGCTCAGTGTCGCCGCGAGTTCAATAATCAATAAAAAATGTTATCGGGGGATAAATGTTTTTAAGTGCCAGTAAAGTCTTTAAGGCTGCCGTCATCAGTTCAACGCTTACACTCGGTGCATGCGCCGAATATCCAAGCCGTATCGCGCCCGCATATATTCCAAGCATCGTCTATAGTGGCGCAAGCTGCGCGGAAATAGATCGGGAGCAAGTCCGGTTGGCGCATTACGTCGAGACCCTGACCGGAATTCAAAACAAAACCGCCGACAACGACACGGCTGCGGTCCTGATCGCGTCGATCCTGTATGCACCGGCCCTCGCAGTAGTCCCCTTGACCGTTGACCAGTCTGCTCAGCTTGCAGTTGCACGCGGGCATTATAACGCGCTAATCACAGCGAGCCGCACAAAGGGCTGCTCAAGCGGCTACGTAACCTCGGCGCCAAACCCTGCCAACTACCGCGGCGGCAGGCTCTATTCAGGTGATCTTCCGCCAATGTAATCGCCACATCCCTGCGCCGCTCACGGTTCGGCCGTGGCGGCACCTAATTATAAAGCCCGGTCACCCAGGTAATCACCACCGGCACAGTCAGCACGCTCATCGCTGTCGAAATCAGGATCGAAGCCGAAACCCTTTGCGGCGCGATCCGGTAATGTTGCGCCAGGATATATATATTTCCCGCCACCGGCAGCGAAGCGCAGGAAATCATCACCGCCGCCTGAAACGAGTCCAGCGGGAACAGCACCAGCGCCGATATGGCGACGAACGTAGGGTGCAACACCAGCTTGGCAAAGCTCAGCCACCCCGAAACCACCATCCGTTCTGCCGATTTCGTGGCCAATGACGCGCCGATGGCAAACAACGCCCCCGGCGTGGCCGCCCCGCCCAGCAGCGACAGGAACTCCTGCGCGGGCACCGGCAATTTCACCTCCAGCAACGACACCGCCAGCCCCAGCACCATCGACACGATCATCGGGTTTTTCAGCAAGCCCAGCGCCACCACGCCGAAAACGCTCCAATGCATCCGCCCGCCGCGCCTGCCGGTCACAAGGATCACGATCAAAGAGCCAAACACGATCAAATCCATCGCCAGCGTCAGCATCACCGGCCCCACCGCCTCCGGCCCCAACAACAGCGCCAACATCGGCACGCCCAGAAACCCGGTATTGCCGATCACCGTGCATTGCGCCTCGATCGAGGCCTCCTCAATCCCCTTGCCACGCAGAAACGCCACGATCAGCCCGATTCCATAAACGAATCCCGACCCCCACAGATACGCCACGATAAAGCGCGGCTGCACGATATCCGACAGGCTCAGGTTGGCCGCAAAACCAAAGATCATCGCACTCAGCGCGAAATAGAACACGAACTTGGTCAGATAGGCCGTCGCTTCCTCGGAAAAAACTTCGTCCGCCCAGCCCCATAGCCAAGCCCGATGAGCGCGAAAAACGGCAGAGTCTTGAGAAATATCTCCAACATGACCCCAAGTCCTAGTGGGGCTGGGCGAGCGTGACAATGGGCGTTATCCTGCCGCCATGATCGACACCGCGTTTCAACATTTCGCCCGCACCCGCAATATCGGCGACCAAAGCTGCTGCCCGGCCGCGTATTTCGATTTCGGCACCGCGCAGGTGCAAGATTTCGGTGCCGATGTGCCGATGTGCCATCGCGCCATCTTTGGCGGTGGGCAGTCTTTCGAACAATGCGTTGATGCGGTAATCTACCACTCGGAAAACGCCCGCCGCCGTGTGCTCTGGGGCGTCGGCATCGACAATCGCGCGTCCAAGGGGCTGAGCTTCGAAATCATGCGCGGGGCCTGCAATCTTCTGTCATCGCGAAACTGGGGCGTGCGCGGCTGTGAATATGTGCCATGCGTTTCCGCCATGTCGCCGCATTTCGATGCCCCCCGAACCAGAGCATGAGATTGTCTTCTTTCTCCATGCCCGCAAATCCGAAGGCTTCCCGCTGCCGCCCGATATGCCAAGCATGACCAATTTCGCGCCTGATCTCGGCACCGCCATCGCCCATATCGCCAGCGGCAACACGGTGGTGACAAACAGCTACCACGGCACTTACTGGGCAATGCTTCTGGGGCGGCGCACGCTTTGCCTGCCGACTGGCGCGAAGTTCAGCGGCTTTCGTGACGCACCCGCCACCGCCACGCCGGAAAACTGGCAATCCGCCCTGCCCAAGGCGCGCCGACATCCCGACCTGCTGGAAGAGGCGCGGGCACAGAACCGTGCATTCTATGACAAGGTAATGGCACTTTGAGCACCCGCACCAGGCGAAACAGCGTTGTCGCGCCCCGCCACAACGCCAGACTACGTGTGCCCCGCCTTCCCGCCCTGCTGGCCGTTCTCTGGCTTGCCGCTTGCGCCGCACCGCCGCCCGCTCCGGAGGCACGCCAGATTGCCGCGCTGGCCCATGCCATCACCGCGCTCGGTCCGGATGTTTCCGCTACCGAGGCCACCCGCGCCGCGCAAATCGCCTATCGCTACCCGCTGCGTCTGGCCGCGCAATACGGCATCACCGATCCGCCGCTCATTCATAATACCAAGGTCAACATGGGGCTGCGCCCGCGTGGCCTGTGCTGGCACTGGGCGCAAGACCTTGAAAAACGGCTGGCGCAGGAGGGTTTCCAAACCCTCACCCTGCACCGCGCCATCGCCAATTTCGAAAACCCGCTCAGGATCGAGCACTCCACCGTGATCGTCTCCGCCAAGGGCGACGACATGTTTCACGGCATCGTGCTTGATGCATGGCGCAAAGGCGGGCGGCTCACATGGGTGCCGACGCTGGAGGATACCGCCTACAAATGGCGCCCCCGCCGCGCCGTGCTGACCGCCAAGCGCAAACGCCGTGCCCTCCGGAGCGCCCAGTAAAACACCGCGCCCTAAACCTCTCCATCGGGTATTGGCTCGGCCCGGCCACTGCCCCCGGCACAAGTCCGGGCGCAGTGGAACCGGGCGTCAGTCACACCGACAATGGCAATCTCCGCCCGTGTGACCCTTCAGGTACACGCGTTGCCCCACGGTTCAGCCGTGACACGGGCGCGGCATCGCCACTTGCTATCGTGCGGCTCACCCGCCCACCATCATCCACCCAGCGGGCAAGGCAGGTATCG
This sequence comes from Aquicoccus sp. G2-2, assembly GCF_034555965.1. Taxonomy (GTDB): domain Bacteria; phylum Pseudomonadota; class Alphaproteobacteria; order Rhodobacterales; family Rhodobacteraceae; genus JAYDCK01. The sequence continues at coordinate 3,422,796 of NZ_JAYDCK010000003.1, read as the reverse complement.
CTTAATGCCGTTCGCATGGGCGTCGCCGCATGACGCGGATTGCCATCGAAAAGATCGGGAAACAGGTCTTCGAAGTCGGCTTTACAAATCATCATTGATCCGGTTCCTTCTGGCAGAGTTTCGGGGTCTCTCTTCAATTTGCGTGTCGCGCCGCCGGAACCCGGCGACGCTAAGGTTATGCGCAGCAGCAGGTCAGGCCGCCATCTTGTAATCGTCCTGCGTCTCGGCAATCGGCGGCGTAGGCGGTTTCATCCGCAGCTCGTCGCGGCTAAATCCCTCAACCACGTAAGGGATTTCCCCGCGCGTAACTCCGATATCGCGCAGTATCCTGTCGTCAAGCCGCTGCAACGCCTCGATCATCCGGCGGCGTTGCCAGCGCATGACGGCACCATCAATCCATCTGCCAATCCATCTGCGCACGCGCCCGCCTGTTGCCTTGTCGCTTTGCACTACCTCGGGGTGTATTCGTGTTACGGTATTCGGATGCATGTCATCCTCCATTTTCGAGATGTCTGAATTCGGAACGCTCGCATCGCGGTATCGAAAGGCGCGGTCGCGGCTTGTTCGCCTGCTCTGCCGCGGTTGATACCGATGTGCCCGCCCATGTCACTTGATCTGGCCAAGCCCGGCCAACCCCCAAGGCTGAAGACAGACCAACGGCCTGCCCCGCCTCGGGGCTTATCCGCGGTTCAGAAGCTTCCCTGCATGGAACAGGAACCTCGTATGAAAACTGGACATCGTCATGCTCCTAATATCGTCATCAACGCCCGTGCTTTCAATGAGGTTAGGCATAGCTGCGACCTTTGGGCGCGAAAGCGCCGATGGCCGTCAAACAGTTGCAAATCAACCGGCCCCGCTCACATCTTTTCGCGCTCGTCAGGCCCCGAAAACTGCCTCTTTCGGGTCTGCCTGCGCACGCCGCGTTAATCCGCCCTCGCGCTTGCGCGCACACACGCTTCTGCCATACGCATCACAGCCAGACCAGCAGCCCCAGACCAGCAGCCAAGCTGCAGACACCCGCTTTTCTGCGCACGGCGCCATTAACCTCTACCCCCGGCCACTTCCGGCGCATCCGCTTGACACCCCGCCCGCCGCGCCGCATGTAGCTCGAATAACGGTTTCAGGAAGGTCCGGGCATGAGCGAAAAAGGCGGCATCGGCAGCGGTATCGTTGAGACGATCAAAACCATCTTCTATGCGCTGCTCATCGCGGGCGTGTTCCGCACCCTGTTCTTTCAGCCATTCTGGATTCCCTCCGGCTCGATGAAAGACACCCTGCTGATCGGCGATTTTTTATTCGTGAATAAAATGGCTTACGGCTATTCCTATGCCTCCTGCCCGTCGATCCGCCTGCCCGGCATCGGCATTGATATCGACGCCAAGGACATCTGCGGCTGGATGCGCTCAGACAATTCCCGCATCCTCGGCGGCACGCCCGAGCGCGGCGATGTCGTGGTATTCCGCCATCCGGTCTCTGGGTCCGATTACATCAAACGTCTGATCGGCCTGCCCGGTGACAAGATTCAGGTGATCAACGGCGTACTTCAAATTAACGGAACCGCAGTAAAACTCGCCGATGCTGGCACCTTCACCGAACCCTTCGCCCCGCAAGGCCCGGAACAAAACCTGCCGCGCTGCGAAAATGGCCCCGTCGGTGCCGGTGCTGCCTGTGAAAAGGGCCGCCAAACCGAAACCCTGCCGAACGGGGTGAAACATGACATCCTCAACATCGGCAATTTCGGTGCCGATAACACGCAAGTCTTTACCGTCCCCGAAGGCGAATATTTCTTCATGGGCGATAACCGCGACAATTCCACCGATTCCCGCTTTGCGCAAACTGCTGGCGGCGTCGGTTTCGTACCCTACGAAGACCTGATCGGGCGCGCCGACCGGATCATGTTCTCCTCTGCCGGGCGCTCTCTGTTCTATTTCTGGGACTGGCGCAAGGGCCGCTTCTTCAAAGCGATCCACTAAGCAGACCATGACGGGATAATAATGAAACTTTCCCGCGACATCAAAGATTTCGAAGAACGGCTGGGGCATGAATTTGTCGATCCGGCGCTGCTCTTGCGCGCCCTCACCCACGCCTCGATCTCCACCGCCACCCGCGAAGACAACCAGCGCCTTGAATTTCTCGGCGACCGCGTCCTCGGCCTCGCCATGGCGCAGGCGGTGCTTGATCATGACCCAACCGCCACCGAAGGGCAGCTTGCCCCGCGCTTCAACGCATTGGTGCGCAAGGAAGCCTGCGCCGACGTGGCCCGACAGATCGACCTTGGCGCGGTGCTGAAAATCGGCCGCTCCGAAATGATGACCGGCGGGCGGCGCAAGCAGGCGCTTCTGGGTGACGCCATGGAAGCGGTGATTGCCGCGGTCTATCTCGATGCCGGGTTCGAACCGGCCCGCGCGCTCATCCTGCGGCTCTGGGGCGGGCGTATCGCCTCGGTCAAGGCGGACGCCCGCGACCCGAAAACCGCGCTTCAGGAATGGGCACAGGCCCGCTCCCTGCCGCCGCCCGCCTATGTGCAGATCGCCCGCTCTGGCCCCGATCACGCCCCCACCTTCACCATCGAAGCCCGGCTTGAGAACGGCCAAACCGAACGCGCCACTGCCCCGTCCAAACGCGCCGCCGAACAGGCCGCCGCCAAGGCATTACTGACCCGACTTGAGACAGACTGACTCCACGCCTTTCCTCTCGCCAGTCGCGGCCAAATCGGCTATCCCCGCCCGATAACAGCAACACGAGATCACCCAGATGACCACCAAATGCGGCTTCGTCGCCCTGATAGGAGAGCCCAACGCGGGCAAATCCACCCTGACCAATCGCATGGTCGGCGCCAAGGTCTCGATCGTCACCCACAAGGTCCAAACCACCCGCGCGCGCATCCGTGGCGTGGCGCTTGATGGCGAAAGCCAGATCGTTTTCGTCGACACACCGGGCCTCTTCACACCGCGCCGCCGCCTTGACCGTGCCATGGTTGCCGCCGCCTGGGGCGGGGCGGCCGATGCCGATATCGTCGTGCTGCTGATCGAAGCCCATCGCGGCCTCACCGAAGGTGTGGCGCATATTCTCGACCGGCTGCCGGAAATTGCCCAAGGGCGCAAGATCGCCCTCGCCATCAACAAGATCGACAAGGTCGAAGCCCCCACCCTTCTGGCCCTCACACAGACCATGAATGCCCGTTTCGCGTTCGCTGAAACCTTTATGATCTCCGCCGAAAAGGGCTACGGCACCGACACTCTCAAACATTGGCTGGCCGGGCAATTGCCCGAAGGTCCGTGGCTCTACCCCGAAGATCAGATCGCCGATCTGCCGATGCGCATGATCGCCGCCGAAATCACCCGTGAAAAGCTCACCCTCCGGCTGCATCAGGAATTGCCCTACCAGATCACCGTCGAAACCGAAGCTTGGGAAGAACGCAAAGACGGTTCCGCGCGGATTGATCAGATCGTCTATGTCATGCGCGACGGCCACAAAGGCATCGTTCTGGGCAAGAAGGGCGAAACCGTCAAAGCCATTTCCAAACTCGCCCGCGAAGAGCTGGAAGAATTCCTCGGCCGCCGGATTCATCTTTTCCTGCAAGTAAAAACCCGCCCCAACTGGCTTGAAGAGGCGGATCGCTACTCTGAAATGGGCCTCGATTTCAAAGATGGCAACTGACCTGCCCCTTCATTTTGCCATAAATATCCCGGGGGTGCGGGGGCTGGCCCCCGCCGCCGCCCGCCCCACACGTGCCATGGGCCGAAAATGAGCCGCCTCACCGCCTCTTTCTGGGTCCATGCCTATCTCACCCGCCTGCGGCTTGCCGATATTCAGGGCTTTGTCACCGCACATGGCGATGACACGTCCGGGTCGGTTCTGGTCAAGCTCAACACGCTCGACGGACAAGCCCGCGCCTTCCATCGCACTTTCGATCTCTCCACCGGCGCGCGCAAATGGGATTTGCTGATCGAAGGTGCAGAGGCCGAGGTCGATGCCTCGATCAGTCGCCAGCGCGGCTTTGATCCCGACCTCTGGGTCATCGAAGTCGAAGACCGCGCAGGCCGTCACATGCTGGATGAGCCGGGCCTCGCGTAGGGCGGGGATTTTCCCCGCCATCCACCAGACCCTGATAACGCCGCGTCACGGGAAATGACGCAAGGCGCAGCGTTGTTGCCCTCTACCCCTTTGCGGTTGCATAGTGATGCGGCGCGGTCCGCCTGCGCACACGCGAGCACAATCAGGGAAGCTACAGATGAGCGATCAGGTCACCCTCACACGCGATGGCGACATCGCTATCGTCACGGTCAACAATCCGCCGGTCAACGCATTGGGCACGGCCGTGCGCCGTGGCCTTGTCGCCGCGATGGAGGAGGTCGACGCCGATAGCGCCAGCAAGGCCGCCGTCATCATCGGCGCCGGGCGCACCTTCCCCGCAGGCGCGGATATCCGTGAATTTGGCCAACCGCCACAATCTCCGGCGCTTTACGAGGTCTGCACCCGGATCGAGGAAACCACCAAGCCGGTTGTCGCCGCGCTGCACGGCACCGCTCTGGGCGGCGGCCTGGAAATCTCACTCGGCGCGCATTACCGCATCGCTGACCCCAAGGCGCGCATCGGCCTTCCCGAAGTGCTGATCGGTGTCATGCCCGGTGCTGGTGGCACCATTCGCCTGCCGCGCATCGCCGGTATCCCGAAGGCGCTCGACATCATGATGACAGGCCGTCAGGTCAACGCACCCGAGGCGCTCTCATTGGGCATCCTCGACCGCATCGCCGATGGCGATCTGCTCGCCGCCGCCAAAGCCTTTGCCGCCGAAATCATCGCCGAAGGCAGCGGCCCGCGCAAAAGCTCCGAGCGCAGCGAAGGGCTAGGCAGCGCAGCCGAAAACAAGGCTGCGCTCGATGCTGCACGCGCCCTGATCCCAAAGAAATTCAAAGGCCTCTACTCCCCCGAAAAGATGGTCGAATCGATGGCCTATTCGCTCAACCACACCCTCGCCGAAGCGTCCATTTTCGAACGCGACGCCTTCATGACCTGCATCGGCACACCACAGCAACAAGGCCTCAACCACGCCTTCTTTGCCGAGCGCGCCTCCGCCAAGGTGCCCGAAAACGGCCGCGCCGATGCGCGCCCGCTGAACAAGATCGGGGTAATCGGCGGCGGCACCATGGGTGCCGGCATCACCGTGGCCGCGCTGAACGCGGGCCTGCCCGTCACCATGGTCGAGCGTGACGAGGAAAGCATCAACAAAGGCATTGAGAACGTCGAGAAGGTCTATACCCGCGACGTCGCCAAGGGCCGCAAGACCGAAGCCGAAAAAGCCGCCGTCATGGCGCTCTACACGCCCTCCACCTCCTATGACGATCTGGCTGATGCCGACCTGATCATCGAAGCGGTGTTCGAAAACATGGACGTGAAGAAGGAAGTCTTCGCCACCCTCGACAAGATCGCCAAGCCCGGCGCGGTGCTGGCCTCCAACACCTCCTATCTCAACACCGATGAAATCGCCTCCGCCACCTCGCGGCCGCAGGATGTCATCGGGCTGCATTTCTTCTCTCCGGCCAACATCATGCGGCTTCTGGAAATCGTCATCCCGACCGATGCGGCGGACGATGCCATCGCCACCGGCTTCGCGCTCGCCAAGAAGATGAAGAAAGTGCCGGTGCGCGCCGGGCTTTGCGACGGTTTCATCGGCAACCGCATCCTCAAAACCTATGCCACCTCCGCCGCATACATGGTCGAGGATGGCGCGTCCCCCTATGAGGTTGACGCGGCGCTGGTGAACTTCGGCTACCCGATGGGCATTCACGCGATGGGCGATCTGGCCGGGCTCGATATCGGCTGGGCCAACCGCAAACGCGGCGCCGCCACCCGCGCCAACGATGAACGCTATTCCGGCTCCATTGCCGACCGGATTTGCGAACAGGGCTGGTTCGGGCAGAAAACCGGCAAGGGCTGGTATGTCTATAAAGACGGCGACCGCCGCGGCACCCCCAACCCCGAGATCGACAAGATCATCGCCGATGAGCGCGCAAAGAAAGACGTAACCCCCCGCGATTTTTCCGAAACCGAGATTATCCGCCGCTACCTCGCCGCAATGATCAACGAAGGCGCAAAAGTGCTGGAAGAAGGCATCGCGCTCAAACCCTCTGATATCGACGTGACCTTCCTCTTTGGCTACGGCTTCCCGCGCTATCGCGGCGGCCCGATGAATTACGCTGATCAATACGGGCTTGAAAACGTGCTCGCCGATCTGCGCGAATTCGAAGCCGAAGACCCGAAATTCTGGAAACCTGCGCAGCTCATTGTCGATATGGTCGCCAAGGGCGAAAGCTTCAGCGATCTCAACAAACGCGCCATGGCCTGAGGAGGCACCAAAATGGACCTCAATTTCACCCAAGAAGAACAGGCGTTTCGCACCGAAGTGCGCGACTGGCTGGCGGCGAACCTGCCCAAGGATCTCGCCACCATTACCCGCAACGATGCGCCGCTTTCGAAAAAGGATATGCTGCGTTGGCAGTTGATCCTGCACGACAAAGGCTGGCTCACCTATGACTGGCCGACCGAATTTGGCGGCACCGGCTGGGACGTGGTCAAACAGTTCATCTTCGAGGATGAAATGGCCCGCGCCTGCGCGCCGCGCCTGCTGCCGTTCGGGCTCAAGATGCTGGCCCCCGTGCTGATGAAGTTCGGCTCGAAAGCGCAGCAGGATCACTATTTGCCGCGCATGTGCGATGGCACCGACTGGTGGTGCCAAGGCTATTCCGAACCCGGTGCCGGTTCCGATCTGGCCTCGCTCAAGACCGCCGCCGTGCGTGACGGCGATCATTACATCGTCAATGGTCAGAAGACATGGACAACCCTCGGTCAGCACGCCGACTGGATTTTCTGCCTCGTGCGCACCTCAACGGAAGGCAAACGGCAGGAAGGCATCTCATTCCTCTTGATCGACATGAAAACCCCCGGCATCGACGTGCGCCCGATCCGCACCATCGACGGCGGCCATGAGGTCAACGAAGTGTTCTTTTCCGATGTAAAAGTGCCCGCCGAAAACCTTGTTGGCGAAGAAAACAAGGGCTGGACCTATGCCAAATACCTGCTCACCCATGAGCGCACCAATATCGCCGGTGTCGGCAAGTCCAATCAGGAACTGAACCGGCTCAAATCCCTCGCCCGCAATCAAAAACGCGGCGGCAAGCCGTTGGCGGAAGACCCGCTTTTCGCCGCCCGCATGGCAAGGGTCGAAATTGCGCTGATGAACATGGAAGTCACCAACATGCGGGTGCTGGCCGACGTGGCGGGCGGCGGCGCGCCGGGGTCGGAAAGCTCGATGCTGAAAATTCTCGGCACCGAGATCGAACAGGAACTCACCGACCTCACCCGCCGCGCGCTTGGCCGCTCGGCGCAGGCGCTCACACCAGAGGTTGACGAGCCGGGCTATAACGGCCCGCATGTCACGCCGGACGGGTTTCAGCACGCCGCAGAAGTCTATTTCAACCACCGCAAGACAACGATTTACGGTGGCTCGAACGAGATTCAGAAAAACATCATCACCAAGATGATAACCGGGCTCTGAGGGGGGCAAGAGATGGATTTCAACCACACAGAAACCCGCCGGATGCTGGCCGACACGATTGAACGCTACCTGCGTGACAAATACCCGCTTGCGGCACGGGTCGAGGCGGGGAACAACGCCCCCGGCTTTCAGCAGGCCCATTATGATGGCTTGGCCGAACTTGGCGTCATCGCCGCGCTCTTTGAAGAGGATCACGGCGGCTTTGGCGGCGAAGGTTTCGACATCGCCGTGGTGTTCGAGGAACTGGGCAAACGGCTGGTCAATGAACCGGTGCTCGATTGCGCGCTTGTCCCCGGCACCATCTTTGCCGCAACCGGGCAGACGGATACGCTTGAGGAGGTTATCGCAGGCAGCGCCCGCTACGCACTTGCCGCCGAAGAACCGCAGGCGCTCTATGATCTCTCGGACGTGGACACCAGCGCAGAACCATCCGGCGATGTCCACGCACTCACCGGCACCAAGACGGTGGTGAAATACGCCTCCGGCTGCACGGGCTTCATCGTCTCTGCCCGCACGGCCAAAGGCATCTCGCTCTTTCTCGTTGCGGCGGATGCGGTCAATCTGCGCGATTACACCACCGCCGACGGTGGCACGGCCTCCGAATTGACCCTGAAAGCCGCACCCGGCACCCTGCTGGGCGATGACGGGGCAGGTGGCGCGTTGCTGCAAAAGGCCACCGACCGTGCCATCGTGGGCATCTGCGCCGAGGCGCTGGGCATCATGCAGACCATCCGCGAGATGACCATCGAATACCTGCAAACCCGCAAGCAATTCGGCGTGCCCATCGGCAAGTTTCAGGCGCTTCAACACCGCATGGCCGATGTGTTGCTTGAAATCGAACAGGCCCGCTCTGCGGTGATCAACGCCGCCAACGCGCTTGGCTCCGACGCGGCGGATCGCGCCCGGATCATCGCCGCCACCAAATACTCCATCGGTCGCATCGGCCGGATGGTGGCCGAAGAAAGCATCCAGATGCATGGCGGCATCGGCATGACATGGGAATACGATCTTGGCCATTACGCCAAGCGGCTGATCATGATCGACCACGAATGGGGCGATCAGGATTTCCACCTCGCCCGCTTTATTGATCTGGGCAAGGCCGCATGACCACGCATAGGGTGGGCACTCTGCCCACCCCCGCCAATCCCCGAGACAACAGCCGAGCCTGACACCATGATCGACAAACTCAACGCCATCGTCGGAAAGCAATACGTCCTGCAAGGCACCGACATGGCCCGCTTCTCGACCGACGCAACCCAAAGCTATCGCTGGACGCCGCTGGCCGTTGTCCGCCCAGCCAATACCGGCGAAGTGGCGCAAATCGTCAGGCTCGCCAATGAGACGAAAACACCCATCGTCCCGGTCTCCGGCAACACCGGCCTTGCCGGGGGCAAGGCCGAAGGCGCGATCATGCTGTCGCTTGAACGGATGAATGCCATCCGCGAAATTCGCCCCGATGCGCGCATTGCGATTGTCGAGGCGGGCGTGGTGCTCTCCACCCTGCGCGACGCGGCACAGGAACATGACCTGATCTTCCCGCTCACCTTCGGCGCTCAAGGCTCGGCGATGATCGGCGGCAATCTGTCCACCAACGCAGGTGGCTCAAACGTGGTGCGCTATGGCAATACCCGTGATCTGGTGCTGGGGCTTGAGGCGGTTCTGCCCACCGGCGAAGTGATGGACCTGATGTCAGAGCTGCACAAGGACAACTCCGGCTACAACCTCAAACACCTGCTGATCGGCGCCGAAGGCACGCTCGGCATCATCACCGCTGCCGTGTTGAAGCTGGTGCCCAAGCCGCGCGCCTATGCCACCGCCATGGTGGCCGCCCCTTCACTTGATGGCGCGCTCACCCTGCTCAACCGCCTGCAAGAGGCCAGCGGCGGCGCGGTGGAGGCGTTTGAATACATGCCCCGGCGCTATATCGAAGAACATATTGCCCGCATCAAAGGCGCGCGTGAACCGTTTGACGCCCCGCATGAGGTCAATCTCCTTGTCGAACTCGGTGCCACCGCCCCGCGTGACGCCGATCCCGGCCCCGATGGCCGCCCGCCAATCGCCACCTACTTTGAGACCATCCTTGAAGAGCTGTTTGAGGCGGGCGCAATTCTCGATGCTGTCGTTGCCCAAAACGAGAGCCAACGGCGCGAAATGTGGGAACGGCGCGAAACCGCCGCGGAAGTGTGCTTCGCCCACAAACCCTTTCAGAACAACGATATTGCAGTCCCGCTTGACAAGGTATCCACCTTCCTCGCCCGCGCCGACGCGATGTTGGCCAAAGTTGATCCCGGCGCAGTTCCGATGGTGGTCTCGCATCTCGGTGATGGCAATGTCCATTATGCCATCTGGCCCAAGCAGAAAGACCCGGCCTCAATGGATGCGTTAATGGAAGCGGTCGAGGATATCGTTCTCGATCTCGGCGGCAGTTTCTCTGCCGAGCACGGCATCGGCACGTCGAAACTGCCATCCATGGCGCGCCGCAAGAATAAGGTTGCGCTGGGCGCGATGCGCGCGATCAAGGCAGCACTTGATCCCAACGGCATCCTCAACCCCGGCAAGGTTCTGCCCGACACTTGAATGCCGGGCCTCTAACCCACCATCAAGCGCCTGAGCGCAGCGCCTTGCCAAGCTCAAGAAACCGCGCATCGGTCTTTACCCGCGCATTCATTGCTTCGCGCAGTGCGGTTACCGATTTCAACGGCCGCATCACCACTTCAAACTCGCCAATCAACCCGTCCTCGTCCAGCGTGATCAGATCCACGCCGACCGCATCAAGCGTGCCAACCTTGCACTGAAACTCCAGCGCCCAGTCGCACCCTTCCCCCATCACGCGGCGATAGCGGAACGCGCTGAACACCTGACCGACATGGCCCAGTACCGCCGCCACCGCCTCCCGGCCCTCCCACACCGCCCAATATGTCGGCGGCAGAAAACGCACATTTTCGGCCAAGAGCGGCGCGATTTCGTCACCATCGCCCTTGGCGACCACTTCCATCATACGTTCTATCGTCGCGTGCATCTGTTTCCTCCTTGCGGGTTTGCCCCAGCTTGCCCGTCGCCGTGGCGCGTGGGCAAGCCTGACGTCGGGTTGCGCGGCCCCGCCCGCCGCGCTATGCGCTCATCCCATGAGCGATGCCTATGATCCCCCGCAAACCCCGCTCGATGTGCTGCATGAAGATCACGAACTGATCGTGGTGAATAAACCCGCCGGGCTGCTTTCGGTGCCCGGCAAAGGCGCGCATCTGGCCGATTGTCTGCTTGCCCGCGTGGTTGCCACCTTTCCCGGCGCTCTGCTGGTGCATCGACTTGACCGCGATACATCGGGCGTCATGGTGTTTGCCGCCACGGCCCATGCGCAGCGCCATCTCGGGCTGCAATTCGAAAAACGCCAGACCCGCAAGACCTACATCGCCCGCGTTCACGGCACTCTGACTCAGGCGAGCGGCACCGTTGATTTGCCGCTGATCGTCGATTGGCCGAACCGGCCACTCCAGAAGGTCTGCCATGACACCGGGCGCGAAGCGATCACCGAATTCAAACGCCTGAAATCCGGCGCGGAAGACTCCCGCGTCCGGCTTTTTCCGCGCACCGGGCGCAGCCATCAATTGCGCGTGCATATGCGCGCCCTTGGCCACCCGATCCTTGGCGATCCTTTCTATTCCGAAGACGCCGCGCATTGGCCGCGCATGATGCTGCACGCCGAAGAACTGCGCCTGCGCCACCCTGACGGCGGGCGCGGAATGCGGTTCTTCTCAAAGGCACCGTTCTGAGCAGGGCGTGCAAAACAGCACGCACCGCACCGCAGCCGGTTGGGCCTACCTCAGCTTCGGCATTGGTTTGAACAGCTTGCGCATATCCGGTGGCAACGCCTTCACCGCGCGGTGATAATCGCCGCGCGCGTCCGAATATTCCGCCGCCTTTAGCACCGTCTTCACCGGGTTTTTCGTCTTCACCGCGTCGTTATAGGCCGCCAGTTTCGTTTTCGCGCGCGCTTCGCCGCCGAATGCCGGGAAGGCCCGTAAAATTCCCCCGGCATATCGCGCCAGCCGCTTGTCGCGCTTTTGCGTCTCATAGCGTTTGAGCTGCAAAAGAATCCGGTTCAATTCAACCGAACGTTTGCCACGCGCTTTCTTGCTCAGCCGTTCAATCTGATGAACAAACTTCTCCAGTCTGGCGCGCGAAGTGGCCAAGCCCTTAAGGTCGTCTTTCTTGGCATAACCCTGCAATTTTCGCTGTATCTTGACATAGTCGGCATAGGCCGCATCCTTGTAATCGCGGTAAACCGGCACTTTGGCTTTCGCCGGTTTCTTGGTCTTCTTGACGGGCTTTTTGGCCTTTGTTTTCTTCTTCGGTGCCGCCGCCTTTGTGCCACTGTCGGCTCTGTCTAAAACCAAATCCGGCCCATTGGCGCGCGCAGGAACTCCGGCCATCAACCCCGAAAGGGCAACTCCAATCACCAGCGTTGGAACAATCATCACGCGGGAAACCCCCGCTTGCAGGCATCTCATGTCGCCTCTCCCCAAATCAAATTCAGTTTTTGAAAAACAAACCCGAAAGCCTGCAAAATTGCGCAGGTGAAACAACCGTTGCATGGCAAGCATAGCAAACTGAGGCAAAATCGCAAAACATCAAGGCTCACGCCGCGCGGCGCTGCATCAGTGTGATTGCCTCGAACGGTTTCAGGATCAGGTGCGGAGACGGGGCATGTTCCGGCAGCGCATCACGCCCGAACGGCGCAAGCAGGCTTTCTGCCAACGGCTCGGGTTTGCGCCTGATCCGGCCCACGTAAAGGCTCTCCACCGGACAACCCGCCGCAATCAGGGAATGATGCCGCGGCAAGATCACCTGATAGTAGCTCACCGTCACTGCACCGGTAAGCTCAATCGCCGAAATCCCGTTCACCAGATGGCGCGCCGGGACCAGTACGGCTTCGCGCCCGAAATTATACTCCACCTCGGACCCACCAACCACCAACCGCTGATCGGGGGCCACAACGATATCGCGCAGCAAGCCGAAATACGGCGCCCTGAGCCGCACCGGACAGAACGACCCACAGGCAGGCACAGTGCGCCGCACCACCTGCATCACCGGCACCAAGCCCGCTTCCAGCGTCTCCACCATATCCCCCGGCCTGAGCTTTCCGACACGGCGATAGGCCCCCGGCCCCAGTAACGGCACGTCCAATGCAAGGCTCGGCATCGGCCCAATCGGCTCCACCCGGTCGGAGACGGCAAAGAAGATCACACCCTCTCCAATCCGGCGGCGGCGCGGATCGGTGGTAATGACCCTGATATCTTCCATCGCAAGCGGCGGCGCGCCCTTCAGGTCAAGCGCCACCACCTTGTCATATTCCGGCCGCTCAATCGCCAACCGCCCCCAGCCACCTTCGCGCTCACTGTCCCAGCTATAGGTGATCCGCAAGATATCGGCCCGGTCGTGGGCCGCATGGTGGAGTGCCGTGTGAAACACATCCGCACCATCCGCCACGATCAACACCAGCCCGCCCCCGGCACCGCCTGAAGAGAGAACTTGTAAGGCCGGGGATAAGCCCGCTCGAATGAAAGCAATTCCTGTGGCCGCCCATCCGCCGAAAGCCGGGTTTCCACCAGCAAGCTACCACGCACCGGGCATCCATCGCGCAGAACCGGCGCACGCGCTGATTGCGGCTCCAGCCCGGCACCGCAGAAGCGGTTTGCCTCGGTATCGGATATGGCGAACCAGCCCATGCCCGCCGCCCCGCTCAGGCCGCCGCCGCTTGGGCCGCCGCCGTTTCGGCTGGCCCTCGCGCCAGCCCACGGACAAGGATTGCGGCCTCAAAACGCCGCAACGCCCGGCGCGCCGACGGGCCATAGCCTTCGCCGGTTTCCGGGTCGATCTCGGGAAACAGCGCGCAAATCTCGTTCACCATATCAGCCTCGAAACTATGCTTAACCTGCGGCCCCGGCAGAAAGCTCTCGCTCGCCAATCCTTCCGCAAAAACCACCTGATGATCATCAAACAGCAGATGCACGTAATCCACCCATCCCCCGGCACTGGCCGCACACTGCGCCCATTCACCAGATCACGCGCCGCCACAAGCACTTCCGCTTCACCAAACAGAAGCTCGGCCAGACTGTCGCGCACCAGAACCCGGTGCAGCGGCGAAAGCGCCACCGCACCATGCCGCCCGAACGTCCCCGGCGCGATATAGATCGGCGCGAAATCACCCTCCGCACGAACCCGGCGTTGCCCGATCCAGCGCAGCGGTTGCAAGCCGTTATCCTGTGTCATCACCCGCTCACCGGGGCGCACGCTTTCAACCGGGCGCGGGCCAAACTCGGTCTCGATCAACGTGCCAGCCACGAAACAGGGGATCGAATCAACCAGCACAAAGCCGGTATCCTCGTTGGTGCCGTCGGTAATCGTATAGGTGAAATTGAAATATTCATCATCGCCGTCACTCACCACGGTAAAGGTGCCATCGGCGTTCAACGTCACCGTTTGCCCGGTGTTAAGCGTGATCGTATCGCCCGCGCTCACCGCAATTCCGTTGACATGGGTGATCGTCAGCGCCCCGCCGCTCGCCGCGAAATCGTTGGACAAAACATTGAAGGTCTTGGTGTCGCCCGCTGGCAAATGGCCGATGTCGTCGTTGGCAATCAAGACCGTCTGAACCGAATCTCCGGCGATCAACAAGTTGGAATCATAAGATGTATCGCCAACATCCGCGATCCCGATCCGGATCGAGTTGACCTCACCAACCGTGACCGGAAAGGTCAGCGTCATGGTTACGGTAAACCCGTCCATTTCGGTGTTATAGTCGTCATTGGTGTTGTCGATATAAAGGTTCTGGTTCACCCCGGTCACAAGGTTGCCCGGATTGGCCGACCCTACCGCCATCTCGGTCTGAACCCCGTTGACCCAGACACCGACGAAGTCCTGAAAATCGGAATTGGCATATTCCGGGAATTCGTCGGACGAGAACACGAACTGCATCGTCATCGTGTCATGATCGGGAACGAAATCAACGTCGAGCCATGATGCATCATAGGTGCGCGCACCCGCGGCATCGTTGAAATCCGAATTATTGTTGACGCCTTGGTTGTTGTACGACGTCGAATTGGAATGGTTCGCATCCCACCAACCATTCGTAAAGTTGCTGGTCCGCCCGGTTGACAGGATCACCCCGGTATCGCCGGGCGTGACCCCCGGCGCAACGCTGTCACCATTCGAATAAGTGCCGGAGGCGCGATTATCGCCGGTGAACGACGCGCTCACCACGTTCACACCATCGCCAAAGATCGTCTGCGCCATCTGCATCGCAGTCGCATTGCCGTTAATCGGCAGTTCCGAAGCCGCAACCATGTCAGTCCCACCTCATTGCTCTTCAAGGCAAGGCACATGATCGCCCGCGCAGGCCATCGCCGCGCGTGTCTCTCAAATCCGTAACTCTGCTCGCTCGGGGCGTTTTCGCCCTCGATGGAAACCCTGCCTCGGGCCTATTATTGATCGCAGATTAGCAGCGGCAGGCGCGCCTGTTAAGCGGCAGGCATGAAAACACGCCCCGGGGGCGGCCTTGCCGCGTCATTTTCGCCACATTTGCACCGCTTCGCGGTCTTCGCTAAAGCGGTTCAGGCTGGCACAGACAAACCACAGGACCCGCTCATGCCCTCCTCCACGCCTTTGGAACCGCTTGATCCCGTTGCCCTTACCCAAAGCCTGATCCGCTGCAATTCCGTCACCCCGGCAGAGGGCGGCGCGTTGGTCTTGCTGGAAGATATCCTCTCCGATGCAGGTTTCGAATGTACCCGCGTTGATCGTGGCGGTATCTCGAACCTCTTCGCCCGCTGGGGCAACCGGGGCGCCAACAAAAGCTTCGGCTTCAACGGCCACACCGATGTGGTGCCACCGGGGGACGAAGCCGCATGGACCCACGGACCGTTCTCCGGCGATCTTGAAGACGGCGTTCTTTGGGGGCGCGGGGCCACGGATATGAAATCCGGCGTTGCCGCCTTTGCCGCCGCCGCAGTGGATTTCGTGCGCGAAACCCCGCCCGACGGCGCGGTGATCCTTGCCATTACCGGCGACGAAGAAGCCGACGCGCTCGACGGAACCACCGCCCTGCTTGACTGGATGGCAGAGGCGGGGGAGCGCATGTCAGATTGCCTTGTGGGCGAACCTACCTGCCCGTCCGAAATGGGCGAGATGATGAAAATCGGGCGGCGCGGCTCAATGTCGGCGTGGTTTACCGTCAAGGGCGTGCAGGGCCATTCCGCCTATCCACACCGCGCCAAAAACCCGCTGCCCGCCATGGCCCGGCTGATGGATCGCCTTGCCTCGCATGAGCTGGATACCGGCACCGATCACTTCGATGCCTCTACCCTTGCCGCTGTCACCATCGACACCGGCAACAAGGCGACCAACGTCATCCCGGCGGAATGCTCCGGCACCGTCAACATCCGGTTCAACGATACCCATTCCGGTGCCTCGCTAACCAAATGGCTGGAAGAAGAGGCCGCCAAGGCCGCCGCCGAATTTGACGTCGATATTTCCATGCGGGTGAAAATCTCCGGCGAAAGCTTTCTCACCCCGCCGGGGCCGCTTTCCGCGCTGGTGGCCGATGCTGTCGAAGCCCAAACCGGCCGCCGCCCGGTGCTGTCGACCTCGGGCGGCACCTCGGATGCGCGCTTCGTCAAGGATCATTGCCCGGTGGTCGAATTCGGCCTTGTCGGCAAAACCATGCATCAGGTCGATGAACGTGTCCCCGCCGAACAGATTACCCAACTCAAAACGATCTATACCCGCATCCTGCGGGATTACTTTGCCTGACCCGCTGAAACGCCCATCCACTGCCCGTGCGATGGACAGCCCCCGAACCGCGCCCGGCCCCGCCTGATCGTCATGGTCAAGGCACCTGTCGCGGGCCGCGTGAAAACCCGCCTCGGGGGCGATATCGGCATGGTCCCTGCCGCATGGTGGTTTCGCCATCAAACCGCCCGCCTGCTGCGCCGTCTCGATGATCCGCGTTGGGACATCGTGCTGGCCGTCTCGCCCGACAATGCCACCGCCGCGCGGTTCTGGCCCGCGCACCTGCCGCGTGTGCCGCAACGGGCAGGCGATCTTGGCGCGCGCATGGCACGGCTATTGCGCCTGCCGCATCCCGGCCCGGTCTGCCTGATCGGCGCTGACATCCCGGCAATCGAACCGCCTCACATCGCCCGCGCCTTCGCCGCCCTCGGACACAACGATTTTGTCTTCGGTCCGGCCCGTGATGGCGGCTTCTGGCTCACCGGGGTGCGCCACCCTTCTCATGCACCCGCAGGGCTTTTTGCAAATGTGCGCTGGTCCACGCGCCACGCGCTTGCCGACAGCCTCGCCACACTTGGCCAGCGCAGCCATGCCCTGACCGACATGCTTTCCGATGTCGACCACGCCGCCGACCTCTGAAGCGCGCGCCCCATTGGCAGCCTCGCGCGCCCATGATAGGGCGCAAGCATGAGCCAACTGCCCTCCAAGGAAGAAATCCTGCAATGGATTTCCGATCACCCGACCGAGACCTCGAAACGCGACATCTCGCGCGCCTTCGGGATCAAGGGCGCTGCGCGAATTGATCTCAAGCGCATCCTCAAAGAGCTTGAGGAGGAAGGCCACCTTACCAAGCGCAAGAAAACCTATCGCGACCCCGACAAACTCCCCGTCGCGGTTCTGCAGGTTTCTGGAAGCACCCCCGATGGCGACCTGACCGCAGCACCTATGGAATGGCAGGGCGAAGGCGACGCGCCGCATATCCTGCTCATCGCGCGCCCCTCTGATCCGGCGCTTGGCGAAGGGGACCGCATCCTTGCCCGGCTGACCGAAACCACCGGCGAATTTGCCTATGAAGCGCGCCTGATCCGGCGCATCGGGCAAAACCCGCGCAGCGTTCTGGGCATTTTCCGCACCAGCCCCGAAGGCGGCCGTATTCAACCGATCGACAAAGGCAACGGCAAGGAATGGCTCGTTGCCAAGGCCGACACCAATGGCGCCAAGGAAGGCGAACTGGTCGAGGCCGAACAAGCTGGCCCGAAGGGCCGCATGGGCCTGCCGCGTGCGCGCATCGTCACCCGGCTGGGCGACCCGTCACAGCCCAAGGCGGTCTCGCTCATTGCCATCCATCAACACGACCTGCCGCACGAATTCCCCGATGAGGTCATCTCCGAGGCCGACGCGATGCACCCCACCACACTGGGCGCGCGCGAAGACCTGAGCGACATGCCGCTTGTCACCATCGACCCGGCTGATGCCCGCGATCACGACGATGCCGCTTGGGCGCACGCCGATGACGACCCGAAGAACGCGGGCGGGCATGTCATCTGGGTCGCGATTGCCGATGTCGCGCATTATGTGCGCCCCGGCACCGCGCTCGACCTTGAGGCCCGCAAGCGCGGCAACTCCAGCTATTTCCCTGATCGTGTCGTGCCAATGCTGCCCGACCGGCTTTCCGGCGATCTCTGCTCATTGCACGAAGGCGTGCCGCGCGCCTGTATCGCCGTGCGCATCCAGATCGACGCCCATGGCGTGAAACGCTCGCACCGCTTTGTGCGCGGCTTGATGCGCTCCGCCGCGTCGCTCAATTACCGCGAGGTGCAGGCGGCGATGGACGGGGAGCCGAACGACAAGACCGCCCCCCTGATGGACGAGGTGATCCGCCCGCTCTACGCCGCCTATCACGCGCTGGTAAAAGCCCGCAGCGTCCGCCAACCGCTTGATCTCGACCTGCCCGAACGCAAGATTGTGCTTTCCGACGAAGGACAGGTTACCTCGGTCAATTTCGCTGACCGGCTCGATGCGCACCGGCTGGTAGAGGAATTCATGATCCTCGCCAACGTCGCCGCCGCCGAAGACCTGATCTCGCACCGCTCTCCCCTCCTGTTTCGGGTCCACGAAGAGCCGCCCCGCGAAAAACTCGACGCGCTGCGCGACACGGCAGAAGCCGCCGGTCTCACGCTGGCCAAGGGACAAGTGCTCAAGACAGCACACCTCAATCAGCTTCTGACCGCCGCCGAAGGCACCGAACATAACGAGCTGATCAACATTGCCACCCTGCGTTCGATGACGCAGGCTTATTATTCGCCCTCAAATTTCGGCCATTTCGGGCTGGCATTGCAGGCATACGCGCATTTCACCTCCCCGATCCGGCGCTATTCCGACCTGATCGTGCACCGCGCGCTCATCTCCGCGCATGATTGGGGCGATGATGGCCTTTCGCCCGATGATGTCGCCCGGCTGGAGCCGACTGCCGCCCATATCTCGGAAACCGAACGCCGCTCCATGCTGGCCGAGCGCGACACGACAGACCGCTACCTTGCCGCGTTCCTGTCTGAACGTGTGGGCAGCGACTTCACCGGGCGCATCTCCGGCATTGCCCGCTTTGGCGTATTCGTGCGCCTTGATGAAACCGGCGCGGACGGGCTTATTCCGATGCGCAATCTGGGGCGCGAATATTTCCGTTTCGAGGCCGACGCAGGCCAGCTTGTCGGCTCTGATACCGGCACCGTGATCGCCTTGGGGGATCGTGTCACCGTGCGCCTGACCGAAGCCGCGCCTGTCACCGGCGGGCTTGCGCTGGAACTGCTTACCCATGATGGCAAACAGATGCCGCGCGGCGGCGGCGGGCGCAGCCGTGGCAAGCCTGCCAAACGCAAGCTGACCGGCGCCAAGCGCAAAGCAGCCAAAACCGCGCGCAAGGTAAAGCGGACCCGCAAATAGCGTATTCTCGCGCATGAGCCTGCGCCCGCCGCGTCGCCCCTCTTCCCCGATTGCCAATTTGGCCTTACCATTGCGCTTAGAACCCGCCAAAAGGGGCACGAGCATATGTATTTTCACCTCCTCCCCGTGCTTGCGGGGCTCATCTTCGCATCCACGGCGATAGCCGAAGCGCCGGAAACCTCTCCCCGGCCCAAGCAACGCAATGCCATTATCTCCACCAAGAACGGAGCGTTTCATCATTGGCTGGCAGATTTCCGCACCCGCGCCGCAGCAAAAGGCATCCCTCAATCCGTGCTCTCCGCTGCCTTTGACACCGCCCGCTACAACGCCGACGTGATCCAGAAAGACCGCACCCAGAACGAGTTTACCAAAACCGTCTGGGTCTATCTCGACAGTGCCGTTTCCGATGCCCGAATCACTGCGGGCCGCAAGGCGATGAAGAAATACGCGGCGACCCTCGCCAAGATCGAAGCCCGCTACGGCGTCGAAAAAGAGATCGTCGCGGCGATCTGGGGGCTGGAAAGCGCCTATGGCAGCTATCGCGGCTCGATCCCCACCATTGATGCGCTGGCGACACTGGCCTTCGATGGCCGCCGCGGTGCGTTTTTTGAGGATCAGCTTCTCGATGCGCTCAAAATTCTTGCCAATGGCGATACCACACCGGCCCGGATGAAAGGCAGCTGGGCCGGGGCGATGGGCCACACCCAATTCATGCCCGCCTCTTACCTGTCACTGGCACAGGATTTCGATGGCGACGGCAAGCGCGACATCTGGCGCGACGACCCGACCGATGCGCTCGCCTCCACGGCGGCGTATCTCAAGGCGAACGGCTGGCAAACCGGCCTGCCCTGG
Source organism: Aquicoccus sp. G2-2 (assembly GCF_034555965.1). Taxonomy (GTDB): domain Bacteria; phylum Pseudomonadota; class Alphaproteobacteria; order Rhodobacterales; family Rhodobacteraceae; genus JAYDCK01. The sequence goes on along the minus strand of NZ_JAYDCK010000003.1, from coordinate 3,402,659 downwards.
GGGGTCGAAGTTCAATTGCCCGAGGGTTTCAATTACCTGCTCGCCCAACGCGAGATCGAAAAACTCCCCTCCGAATGGGCCAATCTCGGCATCCGCGATATGTCCGGCCACGCCGTTCCCGATTACGGCCCCGCGTCCGTCCTGCTTCCCGGCGGGGCGCACGGTGCTGCCTTTCTCATCTTCCGCAACTTCGCCGTGCTGGAAAGCTACAACACCGCCGATGCCTATGTGATCGGCGTCGGCCATCTTGCCGACCGCCTCAAAGGTGGCCCTGCGATCAAGGCAAGCTGGCCACGCAAGGACCGCGCGCTAAGCTTTGACGAACGGGTGGCGCTCCAGCGTCTTTTGCGCCAACGCGGGTTCGATCCGCAAAAGCTCGATGGCCGCATTGGTCCGCTCACCATCTCTTCGGTGCGCGCCTATCAGAAAGCGCACGCTTTAACTCCGGATGGCTATCCCTCACCGGCGTTTCTCAACTTCCTGCGCGAGACCCCATGAACTACGTCTGAGCGGCGCACCGCCCGCCACCGCCGCATCAAAACCGCCGCTGCGTGCAAGTCATATCGGTCCCCGCCACACCGGCATCGCGATGGCCATACGCATCCTCAATATCGCAGTCATATTCAACCCGCTCCGGCGGCATCACCGGCACCGCACCCTTGTCGCATTTCAACCGCGCCAGAATCAGCGCCGCATCGCCGCCTGTGCGATAGACGGTGCAGCCCGAAACCTTTTCGATTGCCGCAACCGCCCTCGGTGCCACCGCCTCAAGCCGTGGCGCCCATTCCTTGTTCAACCTGATCGCCTCTGCCCGGTTGCCATTCACCCGCACATCAAACGTGCTTTGCCCTACGGTGATCCGCACTGGCTCCACCCCGCGAAACGCCGGGCTGGGCGTGTTGCAACCAAGTAGCAGGACCGCGCATGAAATCAGCATCATTCTCATCCGCCCAGCAGACGCGACCTTAGTTAAGATACGGTTAAAGCGTTTCGGCATATTGCCGTGGTCGGTCAATATGCCGAAACGCTTTAAAGCAGGCAGCCCCAACAGACGGCCAGACCGCCCAACGGACCTTGCTCTAAACTTCATATGCGGTCATATTATCTGACCAGTTGATCATAATGGCCCGCAATGCCCTTTCACCCTGTCCACTCCGAAAAGCTCTCAAGCGCCGTGGTGCGCCAGATCGAGCTTCTGATCCTGCGCGGTATCCTGCGCCCCGGAGAGCGCCTCCCGCCAGAGCGTGAACTGGCCGAAAAGCTCGCAGTCTCGCGCCCCTCGCTGCGCGACGCGCTGGCCGAGTTGCAGGCCAGCGGCTTGCTCAGTGCCAAAGCCGGCTCCGGCGTCTATGTCGCTGATGTGCTTGGCTCCGCCTTTTCCCCGGCGCTGGTAAAGCTTTTCGGCGCGCATAACGAGGCGGTGCAAGACTACCTCGCCTTCCGGCGCGATATGGAAGGGTTGGCCGCCGAACGTGCCGCACGGCTCGCCTCCGATCTTGATCTCAGGGTGATCGACACCGCCTTTCGCCGGATGGAAGCGGCCCATGCCCGCCCCGCGCCCAAGGATGAGGCCGATCTTGACGCGGCCTTCCACATGGCAATCATCGAGGCCAGCCATAACGTCATCATGCTGCACATGATGCGCTCTATGTATGATCTCCTGCGCGAAGGCGTGTTCTATAACCGCGCCCGCATGTTCGCCCAGAAAACCACCCGCGAAGACCTGCTGAATCAGCACCGCGCCATCAACGCCGCGCTTCAGGCGCGCGATCCCGCCGCCGCCCGCGCCATGATCGAAGCGCATCTCGATTTCGTCGAAGCCGCCTTCGCCGCACAGGCAAAAGCAGAGCAGAACGAGAGAGTCGCCCGCCAACGGATCGAACACGACGCCAGTAAATGAAAAACCCGAACACAGGGTCCGGGTTCTTCGCATCGAATATAGGTAAATACAGCTCAGTGCAGCTTGGCGTCCACCTGACCAATGGCGTCATCAATCAGCTTGTTACCATCCGCCGCGGTCATCTGCTTGGCAATTACCTCGCGCGCGGCACCCACAGCGATTTGAATCGCCTGATCCCGCACTTCCTTCACCGCCGATGACTGCGCAGAGGCAATCTGCTCCTGCGCCGCCGCAAGGCGTCGCTTAATGGAAACCTTCAGGTCTTCCTTGGCCTGCTCCGCCGCCAGCCGGGCTTCCTCTTTGGCCCCGGTAACGATCCGCTCGGCGTGCTCGGCAACTTCCTTTTGCTTACGCTCATAAGAAGCAAGGACGCTCTGCGCTTCTTCACGCAGCTTGCGCGCCTCGTGCAGTTCCGCCTGAATACCCTCGGCGCGCTTGTCGAGCATTCCCGCCACAAGACCCGGCACCTTCACATAGATCAGCACCGCAATGAACAGAAGGAATGCCACAATCACCACGAAGTTGGTATTGTGCAGCGAGAATTGCAGCCCCGTAGAGGCCAGCGCCGGGCTGGCCGCGAAAAGGGCAATCATGGTTGCAATAATGCGCATCTTGCTCACCCTTTCATCCGTGCATTGACCGCCGAAGTGATCGTGCGCGCCTCGGCCTTGCCGCCCATCGCCGCGACGATTTCCTTGGCGGTGTCCTTGGCGACAACTTTCACCGCGTCGAGCGCCCCGGCGCGGATTTCCGCGATGGCTTTCTCGCTTTCGGCGGATTTCGCCGCGATCTCGGCATCGGCCTTGGCGATCTCGACATCAAGATTGGCCTGCATCTCGGCCTTGGCATCCGCCACGATCCGGCTTGCCTCGATCCGCGCATCGGCCAGCGCCTTATTGTAGGCCTCTTCGGCCTCCACAGCCTTTTGTTTCAGGTCCTCTGCGGCAGCAAGATCATTGGTGATCGTCCCTTGCCGCTCAGCCAGAACCGCCGCGATCCGTGGCAACGCCACGCGCGACAGGATCAGGTAAAGCACCACCAGCGTGACCACCAACCAGAAAATCTGGTTGCCCATCCACGCATTACAAAGCTGCGGCATACCGATTGCCCCGCCATGCGCATCAACGCACTGACCGGCGGCTTCGGCTTCGATAGGAAGCGTTCCTGCTGCCATGTTCACACCCTCCTCGAACCGGGATTACAACGGGCGGCCGCTTGGCAGAGGCCCACCCGAGCGTAAGGAAATCCGGTCCGGATCAGACGGCGAACATCAGCAGAAGGGCAACGAGGAACGAGAAGATCCCCAGAGCTTCCGAAAACGCGATGCCGATAAACATCGTCGCTGTCTGGCCACCTGCGGCCGACGGGTTGCGCAGTGCGCCAGAGAGGTAGTTACCCACCACATGCCCGATGCCCACAGCGGCTCCGCCCATGCCCGTACAGGCCAGACCGGCACCAATATAAGCGCCCATTTGTACGATATCGCCTTCCATTTCGATTCTCCTTACGTTGGAATTGGCTGAAATTTGTAGGGTGGGCTTTCAACCCACCATTACCCTTGATGGTTGTCGTTAGTGATGCGGATGCAATGCGTCCCTGAGATAGATGCAGGTCAGAATGGTGAACACATATGCCTGAATGAACGCCACCAGCACTTCGAGCGCATAAATCGCGCTGATCGCAATGATCGACGCTGGCGTCACCACGATACCAATGCCCGACATCAGGATCAGCGGCGCAAACGCGGCGAACACCTTCATCACCGCATGGCCGGCCATCATGTTGCCCATAAGCCGGATCGAGTGGCTGACCGGACGCACGAAATAGGAAATCACCTCGATAATCGCAAGGATCGGGCGCAGCGGCAGCGGCGCACTGGTGATCCAGAACACACCCAGAAACCCAAAGCCATGCTTCACGAACCCAAGGATCGTTACCGAAAGAAACACCGCAATCGCCAGAAACCCGGTCACTGCCAGATGCGAGGTGGTGGTGAACGACATCGGCAAAAGGCCAAGCATGTTGGCAAAAACCGTGAACATGAAGATCGTCATGATATAGGGGAAATACTTCAACCCTTCCTTGCCGGTGACGTCCTCAACCATCTTGTAAACGAAGCCATAGGCCAACTCGGCCACCGATTGCGTCCGGCTCGGCACCATCGCGCGCCGCGAAGTCCCAAGGATCAGAAGCGCAACGGTCGCCAGAACCGCAATCGCCATCCACAAGGTCGCGTTGGTCACTGTGAATGTGCCCACATCACCATGCCCAAAAAGCGGCTTGATGATGAATTGGTCCATCGGGTGAAAGGTCAACCCACCTTCAGCGCCGTGTCCGGCGGCTTGCGTTGCCGTCTCGGCTATGTGCGTCTCGGTTGCCACGTCCTAAGCCCTCTCGTCTTCATCTTCATCGCCCCGTGGGGCCGTATCTGTCTGCTGAAGCTCTTTCGCCGTGCGCATCATCGTGCGAACTCCGGCCACAAAGCCCAACAATGTGAACAGCACCAGGAAAATCGGAAGCGTTCCGAACAGGCGATCCAGCCCGTACCCAATGCCAAAACCGATCAGAAGACCGGCAACCAGCTCCGTCACCATTCGCCAGCCTTGCTGCGCTTGCGAATAATGCTCGTCCTGATGGCGCTTCACCGGTGCCTTTGCTGCCTTGGCCGCCTCGATCCGCGCTTCAAGCTGCTTTAGCCGCTCTTTCGGATCCGCCGGTGGGCCGGGCTCAGACACGTCGAAAACCCCCATGAATGATCGCCCCTTAGCTATTGGCGCAGCACCTCGGAGTCAAGCGCGCCGTTCATCGCCGCGAAACCGGCGTAAGATATTGTTTATGCGCCATAATATGAACAGCCCGACAAGTCTTCCACCTCCCGAATTGCCCCTGTTAGCGCCAACTCCGCGCAAACCGCTTATTCAACCAAACGGTTGACGAAACCGCGCCAACCTTCCAAATGAACCCATGGCAAACGAGCTTGATCAAACCTTCGCAGCACTGGCCGACCCGACCCGCCGGGCGATCCTGTCGATGCTGCTTGAGGACGACATGGCGGTGACAGACGTGGCCGCGCCGTTCACCATGTCGCTTGCCGCAATTTCCAAGCATCTCGGCATCCTCACCCGCGCCGGGCTGATCTCGCAGGAAAAGCGCGGTCGGGTGAAATGGTGCAAGCTCGAACCCGGCGCGCTGCGGGGCGCCTCGGTCTGGATGCAGGGCTTCGGGCAGTTCGAGCCGGTCAATCTCGACATGTTCGAACGCTTCCTTGAGGCAGAGCTTGGCAATGACATCCCTGACGACGCGGCTGAAACCCCCTGATGGCCGACCACCCGTCTCTCCCCGCCGCGCGGATTGAAACGCTCCGCGACGCGCTGATCGTGCCCACACAGGACGGGCGCACCCTGCCCAATGGTGTGTTCGGCCCCGACGGCACATTTTGCGACACCTCCCGCACACAGCTCAGCGGCCCGCGCCTGTCCGATATGCCAAAACCACCCGGCGGTAGCGCCACGCTGGAAACCCTTCCGGGGCGTCACCTCTTTGGCGGCATCGCGCGGCAGCATTTCGGCCATTTCCTTGTTGAAACCATCGCCCGGCTCTGGGCGCTGGATCAGCTTGGCACAGCGCCCGAAAGCATTCTCTTCGTGCCAATGCCGGGGCGCAAACCGACAAAGCTTTTCGGCAAGCAACTGGCCGCATTGCTGAAAATCCTCATTGGCGACATTCCCGCCATCCCGGTGCTTGAACCGGCCCGCGTCGAGACCCTGCTAGTGCCCAGTCAAGGCGTCGGCCACCTGTCATGGAGCACCGGCACACCCGAGTTCCGCCATTTCGTGCGCGCCCGGCTGGAAAACGGCTTCGTGCCCAACGGCCCGGAAAAACTCTATATCTCGCGCGCCCGGCTGGAAAGCGAAGACAAGCTGGTCGATCACGAGGCGGACATCGAAGAGATCATGGCCAGCGCGGGCTATACCATCTTCCATCCCGAACGCTATTCCATCACCCAACAGATCGAACATTACCTCGCCGCAAGGATGCTTGTCGGGGCCGATGGCTCGGCCTTCCACCTCGCCGCGCATCTGCTGCAACCGGGCACCCGCGTGGCGCTGGTCAAACGCCGCCACCGGCCCGAGGTATTCGCCGCCATCGCCGCACAGATCGCTGCTTTCGGCGCGGTCGACCTGACCACTATTCACGCGCTCTTGCCGCAAGAAGACGGCGCCGCCCATGCGCCGCTGAAACTTGGCCGGTTGCGCAGCGCGCTGGCCCGCAAAGGGTTTATCTAAGCACTCGCGCGCGACTCAGGGGTTCTTCATCCTTCAAAAGCACCCAAAGCGCCATAATGGTCAGCACCACACCGCCCAGAACCAGTAGCGGCGGCACCTCATGGCCCAGCACGATTTCCCACACGATCACCCAGCTGGGCGTAAGATACGTATAAGCCATCACCTTGGCCGACGGCAGCCGCAGCGTTGCAAACTGCACCAGAACAAACGTCACCGCGCTGGCAAACACCGACAGATAGATCAGCGTGATCCACACGATCTTCGGCAGCGCCGCCCAGTCGGTCGCCCATATGTCGTTCCAGCCATAAATCGTCACCACCACACACCCGGCCAGCAGCATCCCGAAGGTGAACACCACCGGCGGCTCGCCACGGTTAAGCCAGCGCACCATCGGCGTATAGGTGGCATGCGCCACACAGCCGACGAAATAAATCATCTCGCCCCGGCCAACTTCAAACGACATCAGCGCGCCCCAATCGGCGCGGAAAATCACCCACAGCGCCCCCGACGCCCCCAACGCCAGCCCCCCGGCCATGCGCGGCGTGGTGATCTGGCGCATCATGATATAGCCCACCACCGCCGAAATCACCGGCGTCAGCGTGAACACCGCCGAAGCCGAAACCGGCGACGCGGTCTTCAGCCCCTCAAACATCAGCACGAAATAAGCCGCGAAGGTGCCGCCCATCAGCAGGTAGCGCCACGGCGCGCGCGCCGCGCTGCGCGGCAGGCCGGTGGTGGTCAGCGCCGCAATCCCGACAAGCACCGCCGCAATCAAAAACCGTGGTGCGGTCAACGCCGCAGGCGCGATATGCGGTGCTGCCAGAACGCCAAGCGAAAACGACCCCGCCACAAGGGCGGAAAAGATCAACATCGACAGATGGCCTTGCTGCGCCGGGGTTAGCCTGATCTTCCTCATCGGGTCGTCTACCGGCTGTTGCTGTGCGCCTATGCCTCTCACTATCAGTTCATCCCCTGCATTTGCGCCTTCAGAAACCGGCCCAGCGTTTGCACCTTTGCGGTGCGATGCAAATCCATATGCGTCACCAACCAAAGCCGCACTGCCCACTCTGCGCGCGGCGCCATGACCTGCACAAGCTCCGCACTCTGTGCCCGCTCGGGCCGCAGAAAGCCCAACCCGGCCCCGGCGCGGACCGCCGCGGCGCAGGCATGAAAATCATCCGCGCGAAAGGTGATTGCGGTTTCCGGCACATGCTGCCGCAGCCAGATGGCATAGGGCGCGCGCGAATGCGTATCATCCCCGGCGACAAAGCGATGCGCCGCCAAAGCGGCATCATTTTCCGGCATCCCATGCGCCTTGATGTAACCGGGGCTGGCATAAAGCCCGACACCATACGTTCCCAGCTTCTGCACCACGTTGTCTGGCTCATCCGGGGCTTGCGACCCGGCGCGCACCGCCACATGCGCCTCGCCATATTCCAGCCGGAACAGCCGCGCACTGGCCAAAAGCCGCACGATCAACCCCGGATACTCGGCTTGAAACGCGGTCAGCACCGGCGCCAGCATCGCCGCGATCTCGGCCAGCGCCGTCACCACGACCTCGCCTTCAACCGCTTCGCCCCAGCCCTTGATCCGGCTTGAAAGCTGGGAAAGCTGTTCATCGGTTGCGCGCGCCACGCGCAGCAGGTCTTCGCCTGCCTCGGTCGGGGTGTAACCCCTTGCATGGCGCTGAAACAGGTTCACACCCAGCCGCGCCTCCAACGCATCGACATGCCGGATCACCGTGGCATGATGCACGCCCAGCGCCTCTGCCGCCCCGCTCACCGTTCCCGCCAACGCAACATGATAGGCCGTGCGCACTTCATCCCAATTGTCCATGCCGCCCTCATGTGCGCAGAAAAACAGATCGGCGCCACAATGCGCGCTCCGTCTGGAATTGCAAAGGGGCGGCGCCAGAAAGGAAAGATTTTCCCCAACTCCCGTTCAAAGCGGTTCGAATTCAAGTTGTGTTTCAACTTAAATTCGAAATGCTTTATGATTTCACCATGAAGATCCGCAAAAACACCGATCAAACCCTGATCGTCGGTGACCGGCCTTGGCTGATCGGCGTAATGCTGATCCTGTTTTCCCTGATCTTCACCGGCACCGGCTTGGCCATCGTGTCACAGGGCGACTGGATGGGGCTCATCTTCGTGGCCGTCGGGTTGATCATGGCCCCGGCGTTCTTTGCGATCTTCGTGCGCCGCGTGCAGGTGGTGTTCTACCGCCCCGAAGGTTGGGTCGAAATCCGCCGCAAAAGCGTCTTTGGCCAGCGCAAGAGCCGCTATCGGATCGAGAACGTGAACGCCGCCAAGGTCGAAAGCACCACCGGTAAGAATGGCACGCTCTACCGCGTCGCGCTCAACATGACCGTGGCGGGCGTGACTGGCACCAAACCGCTGACCAAAGCCTATTCCAACATGGGCCACCCGTTTGAGGTGGCCGAGGCAATCAATCGCTGGATTGGGGTAGATCAAGCGGCTGGCGATACTGCGCAATCGGATCAGCCTCACGCCCCGGCACGGCCCATTCGCGCTGCAGCGCCTCCCGTTCAGCCGCAATAAGCGTGGCGGCATCGCTGATCCGCGCGCCATGCCCGTCCAGATGATCCTTCAATCGGTGCGAATGCAGGATCGTCGGGCGCGCATCCTCCGGCTCCCACGCATCCAGCATGGTCACACGCCGCAGGTTGAACTCTGGCGGCAGCACATAAAACCGCAGATCGCTGCGCCACAGCATATCCTTCAGGATAATCTGATCGCGCCGCACGCCGGACTCGGCAAACCGTCGCGCCCAGTCGCGCAAAAACGCCAATACGGGCGCGCTGCGCCGATAAAGGAACACCCCCGAATTCATCTGCGGGAAGGCATAAGGCGTCACCTCGTCCAACCCTTCACGGATCAAATCGCTCGCCCGGCGCACGTCATGCGCCAGCGCCATATCGAACCGCTCCAGCAGATCAAAAACATCCCCCGGCGGGGCCAGAAACAGCGTGTCGCAATCCATGAAAAGCGTGCGCTCGAACCGCGTCAGCGGCAGGCAGTCAAGCTTGGAACGCCGATGCGGGTTGGCAATTTCATGCACTTCGTCAAACAGTCCCGCCTCCGCTCGCTCGGGTGCGTCGGTATAAAGGTCAATCGGCAGCTCCGGCGCCACCGCCCTCAGTGAGCGCGCCGAGGCTTGCGCCAACTCAAGAAACGCAGCCCCCGTCGCCACATAGATCACACCCTTGTCCATCTCGCCCCCGCATCTGCACGCGCCGGCACCTTAGCCAACCGGAGTCGTCGTTCGCAACACGGTAATCAGGATGGAACACAGGTTCGCGCCCCACCCCGAGGGGAGCCACCCCAATGCGGCCCAGTTTGGGATTGGCCTACTAATCAGCCCGCCGCCGTCAATGCCGCGCCGCTCATGCCCGCGCTTGACTCGGTCGCCATCTGCGCCTAAATCCCGGCGCAGCATTTCCGGAAGTGAACAAGGCTTCCGGTCCCATGGGCATTGCCCGGGATCGCCCCCGTCAGCGCGTCGCGCCCACGGGGGCGCGCGTCGTTTGATCTGCGCCCACGGGGGCGCGCGTCGTTTGATCTGCGCCCATGGGCGGCGCGCGGCGTTTGGGAGTTTGCGAAGTCGCCGCCGCGCCCCCACATGGGCAAGGCATGAAAAAACAAGGTCGAAGGAGACCGCAATGTTTGAGAATCTAAGCGAGCGCCTCTCCGGCGTCTTCGACCGGCTCACCAAACAGGGCGCGCTTTCCGAAGACGACGTGAAAACCGCCCTGCGCGAAGTCCGCGTCGCTCTATTGGAGGCCGACGTCTCCCTCCCCGTTGCCCGTGATTTCGTCAAACGTGTGCAAACCGAGGCCACCGGCCAATCGGTCACCAAATCGGTCACCCCCGGCCAGCAGGTCGTCAAGATCGTGCATGACGCGCTGGTTGACGTGCTCACCGGCGCCGAAGATCCGGGCCAGCTCAAGATCGACACCCCCCGGCGCCGATCCTGATGGTCGGCCTGCAAGGCGGCGGCAAGACCACAACCACCGGCAAGCTCGCCCGCCGCCTCAAGGAACGCGACGGCAAGCGCGTGCTGATGGCCTCGCTCGATGTCTACCGTCCCGCCGCAATGGAACAGCTTGCGGTTCTGGGCACCCAAATCGGCGTTGATACCCTGCCCATCGTGGCCGGGCAGAAACCCGTCGATATCGCCAAGCGCGCCAAGCAACAGGCGGCAATGGGCGGCTATGACGTCTATATGCTCGACACCGCCGGGCGGCTGCATATCGACGAAGTCCTGATGGACGAGGTCGAGCAGGTCCGCAACGCCGTCAACCCGCGCGAAACCCTGCTTGTGGTCGATGGTCTCACCGGGCAGGTCGCCGTTGAAGTGGCCGAGGAATTTGACGCCAAGATCGGCATTTCCGGCGTCGTGCTGACCCGGATGGATGGCGACGGGCGCGGCGGTGCTGCGCTTTCGATGCGCGCCGTCACCGGCAAGCCGATCCGCTTTGTCGGCCTTGGCGAAAAGATGGACGCGCTTGAGACATTCGAACCGGAACGCATCGCCGGGCGCATCCTTGGCATGGGCGACATCGTCAGCCTCGTCGAAAGAGCACAGGAAACCATCGAGGCCGAACAAGCCGAACGGATGATGAAACGGTTCCAGAAGGGCCGCTTCAACATGAACGATCTCAAGATGCAGCTTGAACAGATGCTCAAGATGGGCGGCATGGAAGGCATCATGGGAATGATGCCCGGCATGGGCAAGATGGCCAAGCAGGTCGAACAGGCAGGCTTTGACGACAAGATCCTGCGCCAGCAGATCGCCCTGATCCAGTCGATGACGAAAATCGAGCGCGCCAACCCGCAAATCCTTCAGGCGTCCCGCAAGAAGCGCATCGCCAAAGGCTCAGGGCTTGACGTGTCCGACCTCAACAAACTGCTGAAAATGCAGCGGCAGATGTCTGACATGATGAAAAAGATGGGCAAATCCGGCAAAGGCGGGATGCTCAAGCAAGCCATGAAAGGCATGTTCGGCAAGGGCGGAATGCCCGGCGACATGGCGGCGGGCATGGATCAACAGGCACTTGAACAAGCGGCCAAGCAGCTTGGCAAAGGCGGCGGAATGCCCGGCATGGGCGGCGGGATGCCATTGCCGCCCGGCCTCTCGGGTTTAGGGAAAAAGAAATGATGTTCGGCGCAATCCCCTCTGACTGGCTCTTTGGTCTGCTTGGCGGTCTGATGATCGGCACAGCGGCGGCAATCTTGCTGCTAATCAATGGCCGCATCATGGGCGCAAGCGGCCTGCTCGGAAGCCTTGTCGATGGCTCTGCCGGGCGACAGTGGCTTGATAACGCGGCCTTCGTCGCCGGTGTGGTGCTGGCCCCCGCGTTGATCGTCTGGTTGGGTATGCGCGCGCCCTCTACCAATGTCACCGGCAATTGGCTGGTGATCGTGCTGGGCGGCTTGCTGGTCGGCTTCGGCACCCGGCTTGGCAATGGTTGCACCTCCGGGCATGGCGTTTGCGGCATTTCACGGCTGTCACCGCGCGGCATTATCGCCACGCTGGTCTATCTCGGCGCGGGTGGGCTGACCATGCTCATCGCGCGCCACGGGCTTGAGGTGATCTGATGCGCTTGCTGATCTCCCTTCTTGCGGGCGGGCTTTTCGGGCTTGGCCTGATGGTCTCCGGCATGACCGATGTGACCAAGGTACAAGGCTGGCTCGATGTGTTCGGTGCGTGGGACCCGACGCTCGCCTTTGTTCTGGGCGGGGCAATCGCGCCGATGGCTGTCGCGTGGCGGCTGACAACCCGGCACAGCTCTGCCGTGTTGGGCGCGCCGTTTCCGCCGAAACCCTCCATAACCATCGACCGCTCCCTCATCCTAGGTGCCGTGCTTTTCGGCACCGGCTGGGCGCTTGTCGGCTTCTGCCCCGGCCCGGCCATGGCCTCGCTCAGCTATGGCGGCGCACAAGGGCTTGCGTTCTTCGCCGCCATGATCGCGGGCATGGTGGCACTCGGCCTGCTGCGGAGGCGCGCGCAATGACCACCGCGATCCCCACGCTTGAAACCGAACGCCTGATCCTGCGTGAACCGCGCGAGGCTGATTTCGCCCATGAGCGCGATTTCTACCAAAGCGACGAGTCGCGCTTCGTCGGCGGCCCCAAAACCCCCGAAGCCACTTGGCGCAGCCTTGCCATGCTGATGGGCCACTGGGCGTTTCGCGGTTTCGGCTTCTGGGGGCTGGAAGACAAGGCAACCCACACCTATCAAGGCCGCGTCGGCCTGTGGTTCCCGCATGGCTGGAAGGGGCGCGAAATCGGCTGGACCCTGATGCCCCACGCCCGTGGGCGCGGCTATGCCACCGAAGCTGCCCTTGCGGCGCGCGCGCACGCCTATGACATCCTCGGCTGGGACACCGCCATTTCACTGATTGCTGCTGGCAACGCGGCCTCCAAAGCGGTTGCCCGGCGCTTGGGCGCGGCCCATGAAAGCACGTTCGAGGACGAAGATTACGGCCCCGTCGAAATCTGGCGCCACCGCGCCCCCTCTGAAATCGCCGATGGCGGGATGGAGGCCTACGCATGACACCGCCCCGAAAGGAACGGCCATTGACCGACGCCCAAACCCGCGCCGCCGCCCTGCTCAAAGAGCACCGCGCCAGCATCGACCGGCTCGATGCGATCCTCGTCTATACGCTGGGCGAGCGGTTCAAACACACTCAGGCCGTGGGCAAGCTCAAGGCCGAACATGATCTTCCCCCGTCCGATCCCGCCCGCGAAGCGGTGCAGATCGCGCGGCTCGAAGCTTTGGCGAAAGAGGCCGACCTCGACCCCGAATTCGCCAAGAAATTACTTAACTTCATCATCGCTGAAGTCATTCAGCACCACAAGAAACACCAATCGTAGGGTCGGCGCTCTGCCCACCCGTCCCCCGCCATTCAAAGGAGAAACTCACAATGGCTATGAAAATCCGGCTCGCCCGCGGCGGCTCAAAAAACGTCCCCACTATCGCATCGTGGCAGCCGACTCGCGGATGCCGCGCGATGGCCGCTTTATCGAAAAGCTGGGCACCTATAATCCGCAGCTTCCCAAAGACAGCGAAGAGCGCGTGAAAATGGATATCGAGCGTGTGCAATACTGGATCAGCCAAGGCGCACAAACCACCGACCGTGTGTCGCGGATGCTCGAAGCCGCCGGCGTGATCGAAAAGAAAGAACGCTCGAACCCGAAAAAGGCGAACCCGGCACCAAAGCCAAGGAACGCGCCGAACAGAAAGCCACCAAGGCCGCCGAGCTTGCCGAAGCTGCTGCCGCCCCGGCCCCGGCCGAAGCAGAACCAGAAGCCGAAGCAGAAGCCGAAGCTCCGGCCGAAGAGGCGGTGGCTGAAGACGCGCCCGCAGAAGCAGAAAAAACCGAATAATCGGTCCGCCCCTCCGGGCCGGTTCACTCCGGCCCGGAGACATCTTGCATCGGAACGCCATCATGAGCGATCGCATCTGCGTCGGGGCAATCGCCGGGTCCTTCGGGGTTCAGGGCGAAGTGCGCCTGAAAAGCTTCACCGCCGATCCGCAGGCCATCGCCGATTATGCCCCGCTCTATACCGAAGACGGCGCGCGCAGCTTCACGCTGGAAATTTCCCGCCCGGTCAAACAGGGCTTCGCCGCCCGCCTGTCCGGGATTGCCACCAAGGAACAGGCCGACGCGCTCAAGGGCACCCGGCTTTTCATTGACCGTGCCCGCCTTCCGTCGCTGCCGGACGATGAATTTTACCATGCCGATCTGATCGGCCTTGATGTTGTCGATACCGGCGGCGTCGTGCTTGGCCGGGTGAAATCGGTGCAAAACCACGGCGCGGCTGACCTGCTTGAAATTCACGGGCCCAACCTCAAGGCGACCGTGCTTTTGCCGTTCACCCGCGACGTGGTGCCAACCGTCGATCTGGCCCAACGCCGGATCGTTGCAGACCCGCCAGACGGGCTTTTCCCGGAATGATCCGTATCCTCGTCCATGCCGGTTTCTACAAGACAGGCACGACGAGCCTGCAAGCCTGCCTGTCGCATAACCGCGCCGCTCTTTCCCCTTGGTTCGATTTCTGCGGCCCCGGCGATTTGCGCGGCACCGGGCGGCTGGCGCATCTTTATGCCGCGCGCCCCTTCCCATGGCGGCGCACCCGTTTCCGCCACAGCCTGCGCGCCGGGTTGGCCCGCCTGCCCGCGCCGCCCTCCGGCCATCTGGTGATCTCGCGCGAATCCTTTACCGGCCTGTTGCCCGGCCACCGCGACTGGCGCGGGCGGCCCGTGTTGGGCTTCCCGCACGCGGCCACGCTCACGCAGATCGTCGCGGCTGAACTTTCCCGCCGCTTTGGCCGCTCTGCGCAAATTGAATTCCTGCTCACCACCCGCGCGCGCGAAAGCTGGCTTGCCTCGCTTCATGGCCACCTGCTGCGCTCGATTGACATGACCGACGATCTTGCCACCTTCACCGCCCGCTTCCCCGCTGACCTCGACCCCAAGCGCGAAGCCACCCGCCTGGCACACGCCCTCGCGCCGCTGCCAGTCCATATCGCCGACCTCGAAACCATGGCGGCGCGGCGCGAAGGCCCCGCCGCCGCCGTGCTCGACCTGATGAACGTGCCAAAGGATGCGCGCACGACCCTAAGCCTGCCCACCCGAACCAATCAGGGCCAAACCGAAACCCAGCGCGCCGCATTTCTTACGCTCAACCGCTCCGGCCTTTCACGCACCGCACTGAAAAAAGCCAAGGAAGACCTGCTCTCCCCCATTAGCGCGGGCTTTCCGCCCAGACCGCCCGCCTTTGATTGACGGCCACAGCCCGGATGCGGCACTCTGAACCACGCCACCACAATCCAATCCTACGGAACCAAGGGAAGGATCCCCCATGAAACGTCTTGTCATCGCCGCCACCCTGGCCCTGGCCGCAACCACCGCTTCCGCAAACGATGTCATCTCCTACACCACCGACGCCTCCTATGACGATGTGATCTTCGGGTTGGAAAATGCCATCATCGACGCGGGCCTTGTTGTCGATGCTGTCTCTCATGTCGGTGAAATGCTTGACCGCACCAGGGCCGATGTCGGCTCTGACGTGACGATATTCAGCCATGCCGATGTTTATTCTTTCTGCTCCGCCACGGTCTCGCGCGAGGTAATGGAGGCCGACCCGATGAACATTGTGTTCTGCCCCTATGACATCTTCATCATGCAACGCCCCGGCGACGAGAAGGTGACAATCGGCTTTCGCGACTATCCCGACGGCCCGATGAAAAAGGTTCAGGCATTGCTTGATGGCATCGCCAAATCGGCCATCGGCAAAGACTGATACCAGCACGAAAAACCCCGCCCACGGGCGATGCCGGGGCGGGGTCATATGGTTCAGGTGGGCGCGTGGCTCAATGCACCACCGCGCCTTCCGGCGGTTGCCGGTTCGACCGGCCAATCCGCTCCCCGATGATGAGCCCATCCGTGCCCGCGCTCACGCTCACGGTGCTCCCGTCAAGGATATCCCCGGCCAGCAACCCTTCGGCCAGCGGGTCTTGCAACGCGCGCTGGATCACCCGTTTCAACGGGCGCGCACCGAACACCGGGTCATAGCCTTCATCGGCCAGCCATGTCTTCGCCGCAGCATCCAGTTCCAGCGTGATTTTCCGCGCCGCCAGCCGTTTTTGCAGCCTGCGCAACTGAATATCGACGATCCCGTCCATATTCCCCCGGCTCAGCCGATCAAAGATAATCGTCTCATCCAGCCGGTTCAGGAACTCGGGCCGGAAATGCGCCCGCACCGCGTCCATCACGTCGCGCCGCGCGTCCGAGGCATCCGCCCCGTCCGGCAACCGGCTGAGCGCCTGCGCCCCAAGGTTCGAGGTCAGCACGATCAACGTCTGCTTGAAGTCCACCTTGCGGCCCTGCCCATCGGTCAGAACCCCATCGTCAAGCACCTGCAACAGCACGTTGAACACATCCGGATGCGCCTTTTCGACCTCGTCAAACAAGATCACCTGATACGGCCTGCGCCGCACCGCTTCGGTCAGCACACCGCCTTCGTCATAGCCGACATAGCCGGGCGGTGCCCCGATCAACCGCGCGACCGAGTGCTTTTCCATGAATTCCGACATATCAACCCGCGTCATCGCGTTCTCGTCGTCAAACAGGAACTCGGCCACCGCCTTGGTCAACTCGGTCTTGCCCACGCCGGTCGGCCCAAGGAACAGGAAACTACCCAGCGGGCGGCTCTCCTCGTTAAGGCCCGCACGCGCCCGGCGCACCGCATTGGCCACCGCCTTCACAGCGGTGCTCTGCCCGATCACCCGCGCATGCAGGCTCTCTTCCATCGCAAGCAGCTTGTCGCGTTCACCTTCCAGCATTTTGCCAGCCGGAACCCCCGTCCAGCGTTCCACGACAGAGGCGATCTGGTCCGGGCGCACGGCCTCTTCCACCATCAAGCCGTCGTCTTCCGCCTTCTCGGCTTCGCTCAACTGCTTCTCAAGCTGCGGAATCACGCCGTAAGAAAGCTCCCCCGCCTTGGCAAGGTTGCCTTCGCGTTTGGCGATATCAAGCTCGGCGCGCGCCCGGTCAAGCCGCTCCTTGAGATCACGCGCAGAGTCCAGCTTGTCGCGCTCGGACTGCCATTGCGCCGTCATCTCGGCACTTCTCTCCTGCAATTCGGCCAGTTCCTTTTCGCGATTTTCCAACCGATCTTTCGACGCCGCATCGTCTTCCAGTTTCAGCGCCTCAACCTCGATCTGCATCTGCAAAATGTTGCGATCAAGCTGGTCAAGCTCCTCGGGCTTGGAATCCACCTCCATGCGAAGCCTTGAACCAGCCTCGTCAATAAGGTCAATCGCCTTGTCCGGCAGGAAACGGTCGGTGATATAGCGATGGCTCAGCGTCGCCGCCGCGACCAGCGCACTGTCAGAAATCCGCACGCCGTGGTGCAACTCGTATTTTTCCTTGATACCGCGCAGGATCGAAATCGTGTCCTCCACCGTCGGCTCTTCCACCAAAACCGGCTGGAAGCGCCGCGCAAGCGCCGCGTCCTTCTCGACATATTTGCGGTATTCGTCCAGCGTGGTTGCCCCGATACAATGCAACTCACCACGCGCCAGCGCCGGTTTGATCAGGTTGGCCGCATCCATCGCGCCATCGGTTTTGCCCGCGCCAACCAGCGTGTGCATCTCGTCGATGAACAGGATAATTTCGCCCGCCGCATCCGTCACTTCGTTCAGAACCGCCTTCAGCCGCTCTTCGAATTCGCCACGATATTTTGCACCGGCAATCAGCGCGCCCATATCAAGCGCCAGAAGCGATTTGTTGCGCAGGCTTTCAGGCACGTCACCATTGACGATCCGCAGGGCCATACCTTCGGCAATCGCGGTTTTCCCGACACCGGGTTCCCCGATCAGAACCGGGTTGTTCTTGGTCCGGCGCGACAACACCTGCATCGAGCGGCGAATTTCTTCATCCCGCCCGATAATCGGGTCAATCTTGCCTTCACGGGCCGCTTGGGTAAGGTCATGCGCATATTTCTTCAGCGCGTCATAACCTTCCTCGGCAGATGCCGAATCCGCCGTGCGCCCCTTGCGAATATCGTTGATCGCGGTGTTCAGCGCCTGCGCGTTCACCGCACCTGCGCTCAACGCCTCCTTGGCCTTCGATTTGACCAGCGCAAGCGCCATCAAAAGCCGCTCAACCGGCACGAAACTGTCGCCCGCCTTCTTGGCGATCTTCTCGGCCTCGTCAAACACCTTGACCATCTGGCCATCCATATAGACTTGGCCCGCATCGCCCGACACCTTGGGCAGCTTGGCAATGGCCAGATCCACGGCTTCGCGCACCCGTTCCGGCGCGCCGCCCGCAGATTTGATCAGGTTGGCAGCAAGCCCCTGATCATCATCCATCAATGCTTTCAGCAGATGTTCGGGAAGCAACCTCTGGTGGTCTTCCCGCATCGCGATCGTTTGCGCAGCCTGAACAAACCCGCGCGACCGCTCGGTGAACTTCTCCAAGTTCATATCACTTCTCCTTTTTCAAGCGTCCCCGCCTTGCGCACCCTCATCAGAGGCATACGGCGTTTAGGAACCTTGTCCGAAAGATGGGCACATCGCGGTGCGGCTTCAAGATCAGCTTCACGGAAATCCTCCCTCATAGTCACGAAACCGCGACTATCCCTTCAAAAACGGCCACCCTCCCCCAATGTTATCCACAGGTTTTCCACAAGGCGCGGTTCACCATTTGAACGGGCCGCACGAGCAGTAAAGAGGAGTGAAAGCCATGACCGACCAAGCCACAGCCGAAAAGCTGCAACTGTCAAATATTCACTACAACCCGGAACGCGCGGGCTTTGAGGCCCTCGTCACCGTGCATCATCGCGGGCTCACGTTCCGCTACCCATCCTACATCCCGGCCCCGCTTCACGCCGATTTCAAACTGATCGCCCACGGGCTCAGCAAACGCGCGCTGGCGGCCCACCGCTCGAATAAACCCGGCCTGCGTGCATGGCTCCGGCCGCTGGTTGCGCCGATGACCGGCACGCCCGCCATGCCGCTCGCCGCCTGAGCGGGCCGTTTCATTTTTCTGCCTCGGGCAGCCTTCCTGTCGACTGCCTGACAACAGGTCTTTGTCCCAAGACCTGCCTCTGGGGCGGGTGCGCTTCTGCCACCCGCCCCTTTTTCCCGTCCTTGCCAATCCGCCCCCCGCCTGCCAAAAGCGCGCCAAACCGCTTGCAGGAGGCTTTGCCATGCCCGATGACCGCCTGATCGTTGCCCTTGATGTCCCGAACGCGCTTGCCGGGCTGGAACTCGCCGCCCGGCTTAACGATGCGGTGTCATTCTACAAGATCGGGCTGGGGATGCTGACCACCGGCGGGCTTGCTTTGGCGCGAGAACTCAAAGACGATCACGGCAAGCGCATCTTTCTTGATATGAAGCTCTTTGACATCGGTGCCACGGTAGAAAACGCCGTGCGCGGGCTGGCCGCGTTCGATCTCGACTTTCTTACCGTGCACGGCGATCCGCACGTCATCCGCGCCGCCCGCGAAGGGGCGGCAGGCAGTGCGATGAAAATCCTCGGCGTCACCATCCTCACCTCGCTTGATCGTGGCGACCTTGACGATGGTCTGATGAAACCCGGCGATATCCGCGACCTGGTGGTCGAACGCGCCGAACGCGCGTTCGAAGCGGGGGCCGACGGCGTTATCGCCTCGCCACAGGAAGCCGCCCTGATCCGCGCATTGCCGTCTGCCGAAGGCAGACTTATCGTCACCCCCGGCGTGCGCCCCGCAGGTGCCGCCTTGGGCGATCAGAAACGCGTGGCCACCCCTGCACAGGCCATCGCAGACGGCGCCGATCATGTGGTCGTTGGCCGCCCCGTCTGGCAAGCCCGCGATCCGCGCGCCGCCGCCGAAGCCATCGTCGCGGAATTTACCTGACGCTCCCGCTCCCGTCGCGCGCTCAGTTGTCGTTCACGTCGTGACGCACGATTTTCGCCTGCCCATGGCGCACCCCCACCACCCGGCGCAGCACCAGCCACGCCACCAGTGAAAACAGCGCAAACATCACCAGCATCAGCGAAAGCGAACTGGTCAGCCACGCGGCGACCCCACCGCCCAGCGCCAGCAGAATGCCCATGGCAACTGCCCCGACGGCAAAACCCAGAAAGATGAAGCCCGGAATGACCATCTCCAGAATGGCCAAAATCAATCCGGCCGAAACCCAGACCCACCAGATATCCCAGCCCATCACTTTACCCTTTTCAGCATGTTGAACGCATCTCCGAACGCATCAAGCAGGTTGGCGGGCAGCAACACGGTCTGCTTGCCCTCCCCTTCGCCGAGCTTGACCAAAGCTTCCACCTGCTTGAGCGCAACCTGATATTGCGCCGCCTCAAACCCGTTATCCTGAATCGCCGCCGCCACCACGCCGGTGGCATAGGCCTCTGCATCCGCCGAAATCCGGCGCGCCTTGGCTTCCTGTTCAGCCGCGTAAAGCTCGGCATCCGACTGCAACTCGACCGCGCGCTTGCTGCCTTCGGCGCGGGTGACCTGCGCGCGGCGTTCGCGTTCGGCGTTCAACTGCTGCAACATCGCATCGCGCGTCGCCTGATCTAGGTTCACGTCCAAAATCTCGGCACGTGTCACCTCGATCCCCCAATTGTCCACCGCATCGGCAACCTGCTGCTTGATCTGCGTGATCAATTGCTGGCGGTTCGATTGCACCTCATCCAGATCCATCTCGCCAATCCCGGCGCGCACGATCCCGGCCACCGTGGTGGCAATCGCCGCATCAACATCGCGAATCCGATAAACCGTCTTTTCCGGCTCAAGAATGCGATAGAAAACGGAGGTTTCCACCTGCACCAGCACGTTATCCTTGGTGATCGCATCCTGCGTCGCCGTCGGCAACTGGCGCTCAAGAATAGAAATCTTGTGCGCCACCCGGTCCAGAAACGGCACGATAAAGTTGATCCCCGGCCCCAGAACCGAACGCAACCGGCCAAACCGCTCAACCACGTGCTTTTCCGATTGCGGAACGATCCGCACGCCAAGAAAAATGGCAATGATGATGAAGGCCGCCAGCAGCAGCACCCAAAGATTGCCGTTGCCAAGTTCCGAAACAACCTGATCCACGTCCATGAAATCAATCCTCTCCAAAATACCGTCTCTTTGTAATCATATTGGTCAGCCCATACCAGATTGAAAGCTGCAAAAGCCGGTCTCGGTCTCCCGCTTGGCAATTGTGCCACGCTGCGGCAAGGCGTATCCTGCGCCCATGCCCGCACTTTGCCGATCCTGCCTGCACGAATTTGCCTCCGGCGCTGAACCCGCGCGGCGTTGCCCGGCCTGTGGCAGCCCGCGTTTGCTCTCTCATCCCGAACTTTTCTCGCTCTCCATCGCCCATATGGATTGCGATGCGTTCTATGCCAGCGTCGAAAAACGCGAAGACCCGTCGCTTGCCGGAAAGCCGCTGATCATCGGCGGCGGGCGGCGCGGCGTGGTCTCCACCGCCTGCTATATCGCGCGTATCCGTGGCGTGCGCTCGGCCATGCCGATGTTTCAAGCCCTCAAGCTTTGCCCCGATGCGGTGGTGCGCCGCCCGCGCATGAGCCTCTACGTCGAGGTCTCGCGCCAGATTCGCGCGCTGATGGATGACCTGACCCCGGACGTTGAACCGCTCTCGCTTGATGAGGCATTCATGGACCTATCGGGCACTGCGCGCCTGCATGGCCATCCCCCGGCGGCGATGCTGGCGCGGCTGGTCAAGCGAATGAATGATGATCTGGGCCTGACCGGCTCGATTGGCCTTTCGCATAATAAATTTCTCGCCAAGATTGCCTCCGATCTTGATAAACCCCGCGGCTTTTCGGTGATCGGTGAGGCGGAAACGGCGGCATTCCTGCATGACAAACCCGTGCGCATGATCTGGGGCGTCGGGCAGGCGATGCAGGCACAGCTCGAAAAGGCCGGAATTCACCAATTCTCCGATCTGCTGCGCTGGGAGCGCAGCGACCTGCACGCGCGCTTCGGTGCCATGGGCGACCGGCTCTGGCATCTTGCGCGCGGACAGGACCGCCGCCGCGTCTCGGCCAATGCGCCGGTCAAGTCGATCTCCAACGAAACCACATTTGCCGAAGACACCTCCAACCCTGACCTGCTTGACGGCCATATCTGGCGGCTGGCGGAAAATGTCTCTGCCCGCGCCAAGGCGCGCCACCTTGCCGGGCGGGTGGTGACGCTGAAACTTAAACGCGCCAATCACACCACCCTGACGCGGCGCACCTCGCTGCACGATGGCACGCAACTGGCCGATACGATCTACCGCACCGCCCGTGCGCTGTTCGACGCGGCAGGCGATCAGGGGCCATACCGGCTGATCGGCGTCGGCATTTCCGATCTGTTTGAAGACACGACCGCCGACCGCTCCGGCGACCTGCTCGACCCCGGTGCAACCAAACGAGGCGAAGCCGAACGCGCCACTGATACGATCCGCGCCAAATTCGGACCAGATGCAATCGTAAAGGGCCGCTCACTGCGCTAGGGCACCCTATTCCGCCGCCAGCCGGTCCTGCCCCGAAGCGCCAATGGCGGCGATTTCACCCACCACCTGACGCATAACCCGGCGAAATGCATTGAAATTTCCGTTCGGCCGGACCCGCTTTTCATCCATGTAAAGCGCCCGGTCAATCTCGATCTGGACCGCGTGCTGGCCGCGCGCCGGGCGGCCATAATGCTGCACCACATAGGCCCCGGCAAATGGCGCATTGCGCACTACCGTCAACCCCACTGCGGCAAAGGCAGCCTCGATCCGCTCGATGATATCTGGCCGCGCACTTGCCCCAAACCGATCCCCGATCACCACTTCTGGCCGGGCTTTCACTCCGCGCGCAATCGCATCCATCGCCTCGTGCGGCATCGAATGACAATCCACCAGAATCGCTTCGCCAAACCGCGCATGGGCGGCATCAAGCTGGCGTTGCACCATGGCGTGATAGGGCGTCCAGTAAAGATCAACCCGCCGCCGGGCTTCGCGCATCGAAATCTTGCCCGGATAGATCGCGCGCCCACCGGCCACCACCCGTGGAATCACCCCAAGACCCGACGCGATACGCGGGTTGTGCCCGGTTTTCTGCACCCCCTCGATCAACGCCGGGTCAAGCTCATCCGCACTGCGGTTAAGATCGACAAAGGCGCGCGGCGCTCCGGCCATCAGAAACGGCGCACCAAAACTCGGCGCACAATCGAAAAGCTGATCCACGAACGCATCTTCCGAACTGCGGATCGAATGCGCATCAAGCAGGGTACGCCGCAGGAAGCTCCACGGGTAATCGCGCCCCGAATGTGGTGAGGCAAAGACCACACTGGTGCTGCGCATTTCAGGATGAATCAGATCATAGGCCAGCTTCGGCATCGGCGTTCCTCTTGATGTATCTAATTACTCCCTTTTGGCCGCCGCCAAAAGCCCTTGATCCCGAACCCGTTACCTTTTATAGACCCGACCAACCGGCGCGGATTCCCCGCGCCCTGCTTTTTGGGCACTCCAAACAGGCAAGGGCAGGGGGGCCGTCAGGGCACAAATGGGTGATTAGCTCAGCGGTAGAGCACTTCGTTGACATCGAAGGGGTCACTGGTTCGATCCCAGTATCGCCCACCATGGAATTCATCGCTTCGGGTTCGCCCAAAGCACCCGACACCCCCGTTGGCGCTCTGTCTTGCGCCGCGAAACTGAGGAGAGACCAATGAAGGTCAAGAACTCGCTGCGTTCGCTCAAGAACCGCCACCGCGATTGCCGTATCGTGCGCCGCAAGGGCCGCGTCTACGTGATCAACAAAACCCAAGGCCGCTTCAAAGCCCGCCAGGGCTGATCCGGCCTTTCGCTGACTAAAGCGTCACGCCTTGAACCCAAGACATCGGGTAAAGGCAGGGCGCATTGGGCGCGCATATCTTGCGCAGCGCCCTTCCCAAAGCCCGTGAGTCAGGGTTTTGGCAGCACACTTTACCAGAGCCGCCCGGCCTCCGGGCGGCTTTTGTTGTGCGCCCCACAAGGTTGCTCCGCCTTACGCCTGACACACGCCAAGCGCGGGCGTCAGCCCGGGCCGCGCCCGACCCTCCCCCCGGAGGGCGCATTGGCGATGGTGTTTGGCAATCTGATGACGCTCATGTTCTTGAACACAGCGCGCTGAAACGATGCCGCGTATGCGCCCACCCGGGGTCAGGCGCGGCCCTTTGCGCTTCCTCTTCCCTTGAAACTGCAATCGGGAAAACGACTTAAAGTCAAACCCGGCGGGATCTTTACCAGCAGTCTGAGCCGCCCGGCCTCCGGGCGGCTTTTGTTGTGCGCGCGCCGTCAGAGCGGGCCAACAACCCGGTGCGGGATCACGAACAGCCGATGAAAGAAGATGCGCCGCATCTCGACACTGACCCGGCGCACGATACGGCCCCGCGCAAGCAACCCCACCTGCCAGGCAAAGCGCGCCGGTGCGGGCACGCCTTTCGTGCAGCCTTCGCTCAAACGGCATACCGGCGGCAGCGCGGTGCGAAAATGGCTCTGCGCCCAGATCGGCTTTCGGTCACAGAATATCTCCAGAAACCCGCTATCGTCATTGGCAAACGCAATCCGCACCTCAACGCTATGCCAAGTGTTCAGCGCAGCGGGCGCCACGCATGTGCGCCCCAGCACCGTAACCCCCGGCGCGCGTCAAGCTCGACCGAAACCAGCGATTGCGCGCTTGCCTCTCCTTCGGGCACCAACCGCGACAGCCGTGACAGCGTAACCGGCTTTTGCGGCGCATTTGCCGGGTCTAACCGGATATCGAAGCCAAACAGGTAATTCTGTTGCAACCCCCACCTGCGCCCGGCCCGAAGCGCGGAAACACGCTCCCCCGGCGCAAGGTGAAACGCGACCACCCGATCGCGGATCACCGGCGCATGATCCGACGCCGGGTCAAGCGACCCCGCCGCCGCCACCCAGTTGTCAAGCGTCTCCGAGGTTGGATAAATCGGCCCCGTGCCGTTACAGGCAGCAAGCAGAAGCGCCGCCATCGTCAATGTCAGTGCCGCGCGCCGCCTCACCCGCCCCTCGCGCAACCGTTATGGCCCGCCTCAGTCATAGCTGCGGGTATCCTCGATCACCAAGCCATCTTTCGGCAGGCTCCCCGGTGCCACCACCTCAACCTCGCCCTTCAGCTTCAAAAGCTCCGCCACGCTCTTGGCATAGGCACCCGCATCACCGCCGGTCGCCTCGACCCGCACCAGCATCGTATCCATCTCGCCCATGCGTCCGGCAATCACCCGTGCCTTGCCAATTTCGGCATGGCGCGCAACCAGCGCCGCCACCTGCTCGGGGCGCACGAACATGCCCTTGATCTTCGCTGTCTGATCGGCACGCCCCATCCAGCCCTTGATGCGCATATTGGTCCGCCCGCACGGGCTTTGCCCGGCCTGCACCGCGCTCAGATCCCCGGTCGCAAACCGCAGCAATGGGTAATCCGGGTTCAACGTGGTCACCACCAATTCCCCCACCTCGCCTTCGGCCACCGGGTCGCCGGTGCCGGGCGTGACAATCTCGACAATCACCCCCTCATCGACCACCATACCGTCCAACGCCGGTGTCTCATACGCGACCGAGCCAAGATCGGCGGTGCCATAGCCCTGCAAGCAAGTGATCCCGCGATCAGCATATTCCTGCCTGAGCGACGGGAACAGCGCGCCGCCACCGACCACCGCCTTGGCAATCTTCAATGGCAAGCCCATCGCATCCGCCTTGTCGAGAATGAGCTTGAGGTAATCCGGCGTCCCGGCATAGGCGGTGACACCAATATCATGCGCCGCCTGCGCCTGAAGCTCGGTTTGCCCGGTCCCCGCTGGCAAGGTCGGACAGCCGATTGCCCGCGCGGCGGATTCGAACATCATGCCCGCTGGCGTCAGGTGATAGGAAAAACAATTCTGCACGATATCGTCCTTGCGGATACCGGCGGCATACATCGCCCGGCCAAAGCGAAACCAGTCATGGCCGGTTCCGCCCGGCTCGTAAATCGGGCCGGGGCTCTGAAAATAATGCGCGACATGGGCAACCGGCAGCCCCCCGAAGGGTGGCGCCGCCTTTTGGCGCGCGCTCAGGTCGGCCTTGCGTAAAACCGGCAGCGTCGCCAACTCGGACAAATCGGACAGCGCCGCGATCTCATAGGCCGCAATCTGCTGGTTGACCGCGTCAAGCTGTGCCGCCGCTCGCTCATCTGCGGACCGGGTTTCCAACTGATCGAAATACTGGCTCATTGCGCCAATCTCCCATTTTCCGCCGGTCGCGCAGCATTGATTTGCCAAACCGCCGGGTTATCCTCTATTTTTAGGCACAAACCCTCTCGCAGAAGGGCAGCAGCGCCATGTCCGAAAGCACCATGACCGAAATCTTCGACCCTCGAATCATGTTCCATGACGACCTTCAAACCATGGAGGTCAATTTCTCCGGGTTCGAGTTCGACACCTCCGCCATCGTCAACGCATTCTATGACCGCATTGAAGAGCGCATCGCCCAGACAGCCCGGTCCCATTGGTTCTTTCTGGTCAACTATTCCGATTGCCGGATCGACAGCACCGCCTGGGCCGCCTTCGCGCGCCGTGGCAAGGCGCTCAACCTCGCCCATTCCATCGCCTCCGTGCGCTTTGACACGTCCGAGGCCACCCGCCGTCAGATCGAGCGCGACGCCGAGAGCGAACGCTTCGATCCCAACCTCTGCGTCGATCACCAAAGCGCGCTCGCGCGGTTGCGTGCGCTGGCCGCCCAACACGCGACCCCGCCCGTGCCTGCCACCGCTTTCACCGCCGACGATTTCGCCCGTCGGCTCAGCTTCGATCCTGAACGCGCCGTGATGGAGGTCGATTTCACCGATCTCACCCTGCACAATGCCCGTGATGTCGACTTGCTCTATGACGTCCTTGAGGCCCGGATCAACGGAACCGGCCGCAAGTGGTTCTTTCTGGTCAACATGCAAGGCTGCCGTATCATGTCGGCTGCTTGGGTGCGGTACGCGCAGCGCGGCAAGCGGCTCAATCTGGCGTCTTCGCTCGGCTCTGTGCGCTATGCCCCCGGAGAGGAAACCGAGGCCGATATCCGCCTGCGCGCCGAAAGCCAGCACTTCACCCCCAACATTCGCACCAGCCGGGAAGAAGCCCTGACCCGCATTGCCGAGATGAAGCAAGCCAGCCTCACTCAAACAAGCTAACGGCTCCGCGCACCCATCTGGCCCGCCATCTGCACCCCCAGCGTCATCAGCTCAGCCAACGCTTTCGCCGCCGATAACTGCGCACATCACGGAAGCTCTTGCGCCCCTCATCCGACATACCAAGGTAAAATTCCTTCACGTCGGGGTTTTCGCGCAGCTCTTTCGCGGGGCCATCCATCACCACCCGACCGCTTTCAAGGATATAGCCATAATTGGCAAACCTCAGCGCCACATTGGTGTTCTGTTCCGCCAGAAGGAAGGTGGCCCCTTCCTTCTCGTTAAGGTCTTTCACAATCCCGAAAATCTCTTCGACAAGCTGCGGCGCCAACCCCATGCTCGGCTCATCCAGCAAGATCGTCTCCGGCTTGCTCATCAGCGCGCGGCCAATCGCCACCATCTGCTGCTCCCCCCGAGGTATAGCCCGCCTGACTCTTGCGCCGTTCCTTCAAACGCGGGAAATAGGTGTAAACCTTCTCCAGCTCGGCCTCTATCTCGCCCTTGCCTCCGCTGCTTGTATAAGCGCCGGTCAGCAGGTTTTCCTCAACCGTCAGATGCTCAAAGCAATGCCGCCCTTCCATCACCTGAATAACCCCGCGCTTCACCAACTCTGCCGGGTCCAGATCCTGCACCCGCTCGCCGCGATACGAAATCATGCCCTTGGTCACCTCGCCGCGTTCGGAATGCAGCAGGTTCGAAATCGCCTTCAGCGTCGTTGTCTTGCCCGCGCCATTGCCACCCAGCAACGCGATGATCCCGCCTTTCGGCACTTTCAGCGAAACACCCTTCAGCACAAGGATCACATGGTTGTAGATCACCTCGATATTGTTAACCTCCAGCAGCGTCTCCTGCGAGGTTTCTCCGGCATCCAGCATGGGCGTCTCTCCCAACCCGTCCCGGACCTGATCCGGGACCTCGTGTTTCTTTGTCAGCGCGGCGAACCTTGCCGCCGCGCCATTTTTTACCGCCCCGGCTCAACACCGGGGCACGCTTGCGCAATCAGTCACACGTGCGCGGCGTGATGTTGTTTTCCTTGGCATAAGCCGCAGAATCCTCAGCAATCAGCTTGTCAATCACTTCCCGGTCGGTGGGTTTGAAGTCGCTGATCAGCGTCCATTTCTTCGCTTTCGCATCCCACTGCGTCATGCCGACAAGTCCCGGCCCACCGTGGTTTGCGCAGGTCACATGAAACACCGGGCCAAACCCGCCCATGCCAAGCGATTCCATCTTCTCGGCTGACATATCGAGGTTCTCCATCCCGTCACGCATCATCTCACCAGTGATCTTCTTGGTGTCATGCATCTTCTGCGCCGTCTTGGCGGCTTCCACCGCCATCATTGCGGAATAAAGCCCACGGTTATAAAGCACCGTGCCGATCTGATCGCCCGCGCCTGCGGCCAATCCCTTGTCCACGACATATTTCTGAATGTCATCGAACACCGGGAAATCGTCGCCGACCGCATGGAACGTCACGGCCTTGTAACCGTCCGCCGCCTCGCCCGCAGGCAGAACGTCATGTTCCGCGCCTGACCAGTAGATGCCGATCATGTGATCCATCGGAAAGCGGATGTTGATCGCCTCCTGAATGGCAACCTGATTCATCACACCCCAGCCCCACAGGATCACGTAATCCGGCTTGTCGCGGCGCACCTGCAACCACTGCGATTTCTGCTCCTGACCCGGATGGTCGACCGCGATCTCGGTTAGCTCGAACCCATGCTTCTTGCTCAACTCGCGCAAGGTGCGGATCGGTTCTTTGCCATAGGCAGAGTTGTGATAGACCAACGCGACCTTCTTACCTTTGATGTCGTTGTCGTTGGTCTCCAGCAGATAGTTGATCATGCCCGATGCGGCGTCCCAATAATTCGCCGGGTAGTTGAAGATATAGGGAAACACCTTGCCGTTCGCGGCAGAGGTACGGCCATATCCGGTGGTATGCACCGGAATCTTGTCCGCCGTCGCCTTGGGGATCAACTGATAGGTGATACCGGTGCTCAGCGGTTCATAAAGAAGCGCGCCGTCGCCCTTGGTGGATTCATAACATTCCACACCCTTCTCGGTGTTATAGCCGGTTTCGCATTCCGGCACGACGATCTTCTCGCCGCCAATGCCGCCATCACGCTCGTTGACCAGCGTAAAATAATCCGCATAGCCATCGGCAAACGGAATCCCGCCCGCCGCATACGGGCCGGTGCGATAAGATAGCGACGGAAACACCAGATCCGCCATCGCCGGACCGGCCGCCAAAGCGGCCCCCAGCGCAAGTGCCGTCAGTTTCAGTTTCAATTTCATCGGTTTTCTCCTCCCATTAGGTTGATCCGATTTTGCCCGGGGAAATCCCCCGGATTATTTGGCCTCCACCCCACCGCTAATGCGGGAAGGGCCAAAGCCGTAGTTTCTCCTTGGCCACCCGCCAAAGCTGGGCAATGCCATGTGGCTCGGCAATCAGGAAAACAACGATCAGCGCACCAACGATAAGAAGCTGCAAATGCGCCGCAAGATCGGTCGGCCAGCCCAGCCCGCCAACCAGCACATTCTTGAGCAGGACCGGCAGCAACACAAGGAACGCCGCCCCCGCAAATGCCCCAAAGATCGAGCCAAGCCCGCCGATAATCACCATGAACAGCAGCAAGAAGCTCTTGTTGATGCCAAACGCCTCGCCCACTTCCACGGCCCCCAGGTACACAGCGAAGAACAACGCACCGGAAATGCCGATATAGAATGAACTCACCGCAAACGCGCTAAGCTTGGCCTTGAGCGGGTCCACCCCGATAATCTCGGCGGCAATATCCATGTCGCGGATCGCCATCCATTTGCGCCCCATGGAGCCACGCGTCAGGTTGCGCGCCCCGAGCGCCAAAACCGTCAGCAAAACAAGACAGAACAAATAGCTCGCCCAGGCTTTCGTATTTGCGCCCGTCACCATCACACCAAATATGCCGCGCTCTGGCGCGCTGATCTGCCCGCTGGCCGAATAATTATAGGCCCAGGCCCATTTGTTGAACAACCAGACAAGGAAGAACTGCGCCGCCAATGTTGCCACGGCAAGGTAGAACCCCTTGATCCGCAAGCTCGGCAGGCCAAACAAAACCCCGACCAAGGCGGTAACGAACCCGGCAAGGATCACCGAAAAGAAGATATTGATCGGCGGCAGCGCATATTGCACCATCTCGCCTTCCGGACCATTGGGCAGCCAGATGTCGAGCCCGGTCATGAACTTGTAGCAGGCATATGCCCCCACCGCCATGAACCCGCCCGACCCAAGGCTGACCTGCCCGCAATACCCGGTCAAAATATTCAGCCCGATCGCCGCAATGGCATAGATCAGGAACGGCAGCATGATCGCATTCACCCAGTAATCGTTGAGGATGAACGGGATAATCGCGAAAGCGATGAACATCACCGCGTAATAGCGATAGCGATCGAACTTGATCGGGAATGTCTGATTGTCATCGACATAGGACGTCTTGAAATCACCGGCTTCGCGGTAAAACATCAGGCATTCTCCCCGTGAATGTCATGGCGAAGCGGCAGGCACACCGCCCGGCTCCCCGGTCCGAAACAAGCGACGATAGCGGTTGTGGCAAACGGTCTGCTCCTTGACCAATCTTTCATCCGTGCGCGCAATCCGGTCATCTCACACCCTCTCGATAATCTTCTCGCCAAACAGGCCCTGCGGCCGGAAGACGAGGAACAAAAGCGCAAGCACATAGGCGAACCAGTTCTCGGTGGCGCCTCCCACCATCGGGCCGACCCAGAATTCGAACAGCTTCTCGCCCACCCCGATGATCAACCCGCCCACGATGGCACCGGGGATCGAGGTGAACCCGCCCAGCATCAGCACCGGCAGCGCCTTCAGCGCAATCAGACTCAGCGAAAACTGCACGCCCGATTTGGTGCCCCACATGATACCCGCGACCAACGCCACGAACCCGGCCAGCGACCACACCATCACCCAGATGAAGTTAAGCCCGATCCCGACCGAAAGCGCCGCCTGATGATCGTCTGCCACCGCGCGCATCGCCCGGCCATGCTTGGTGTATTGCGAAAACAGCACCAGCGCGACCACCAGGATCGCCGCAACGATGGTCGCCACGATGTCGAGGTTGTCGATAAAGAAGCCATACCCGAACCAGCCATCCGTGGTCCTGTCGATCAGTGAATTGATCCCCTGCGGCAAGCCGACATCCAGCTTCTTGATCTCCGAGCCCCACATGATATCCCCGAACCCTTCAAGGAAATAGGCAAGCCCGATCGTCGCCATGAAAAGGATAATAGGGTCCTGCCCGACAAGATGGCGGAAGATAAGCTTCTGCACCAACCACGCAAACAGCACCATCACCACGCCGGTCAGCACAATCGCAAGCACCGCAGGCACATGCCAGCCGAAATGCGAAACATCGATCCCGGTGGCACCACGAATAAGATGCGCGAACGGCACCTCGCCTTCCATGATGCCAACCAGCGTCAGCGCCGCAAAAAGCGCCATAACCCCTTGGGCATAGTTGAAAATTCCGCTCGCCTTGTAGATCAGGACAAACCCCAATGCCACCAGCGAATACAGCACCCCGGACATCAGCCCGTTAAGGAAGACCTCCATCGCATATACGAGTTGATCAGGCATTGCTGTCTCCCTTCACCACCGGCACCACGCCAAAATTCTCCAAAGAATTTTGGCGTGAATTTTGCAAAATTCCTGCCCCCGGTCCCGCGGTGCGCCACCTCGCATCAGTCATGCGCCACCCCCAGATAAGCGTCGATCACGTCCTGATTGCTGCGCACCTCATCGGGCGTGCCATCGCCGATCTTCTTGCCGTAATCCATCACCACCACGCGGTCCGACAGGTCCATCACCACGCCCATGTCATGCTCGATAAGCGCGATGGTGGTGCCGAACTCGTCATTCACATCCAGAATAAAGCGGCTCATGTCCTCTTTTTCCTCGACATTCATCCCCGCCATCGGCTCATCCAGCAGCAGAAGGCTCGGCTGCGCGGCCAGCGCGCGCGCCAGCTCGACCCGCTTTTTCAACCCATAGGGCAGCCGCGCCACCGGCGTTTTGCGGATCGCCTGAATTTCCAGAAAATCAATGACATGCTCCACCACGTCGCGGTTTGCCACTTCCTCGCGCTCGGCCTTGCCCTTCCAAAGCGCCTGCGCGAAAAGCCCCGCCTTCATATGGTTGAGCCGCCCGGTCATCACATTATCGAGCACGCTCATGCCCTCAAACAGCGCGATATTCTGGAAGGTGCGCGCAATCCCCTGCCGCGCCACCGCATAAGGCTTCATCTGTGGCCGCTTGGCCCCCTTATACCAAACC
The DNA here is from genome assembly GCF_034555965.1 of Aquicoccus sp. G2-2. Classification (GTDB taxonomy): domain Bacteria; phylum Pseudomonadota; class Alphaproteobacteria; order Rhodobacterales; family Rhodobacteraceae; genus JAYDCK01. Next base: position 3,370,435 of record NZ_JAYDCK010000003.1, on the reverse strand, counting down.
TCGCCTTCCTGCGGCACGTAAAAGCCCGAGATCACGTTCAGCATCGAAGACTTGCCCGCCCCGTTCGGCCCTATAATGGCGCGTATCTCGCCCTCGCGGATATCGAAACTGATATCGGTAATCGCCTTCACCCCGCCAAACCGCAGGGTGATATTCTTCATCTCCATCAGCACGCCGCCGATCTTGCGGCCGTCTTCGGTCGTGTAGGTATCTTTATCGGTCACGCTCATTCCGCCGCCACCTTCTGACCGTTCACTGGCACCACCTTCGCATCGCGAATCTCCAGCGTCGCGCTGATCGCGCCCTTGCGGCCATCCTCATAGGTCACTTCCGTTCTGGTCGAGATGCTTTTCGAACCATCGTAAAGCGCCTCCACCAGATCGTTGAACTTGTCGGCAACAAAAGCCCGGCGCACCTTGCGGGTGCGGGTCATCTCGCCGTCATCCGCGTCAAGTTCCTTGTGCAGCACCAGAAAACGATGCACCTGACAGCCCGACAGCATCGGATCATCCGCCACCGACACGTTCACCGCCTCAACATGCGCCTGAATGGTATCAAGCACCTTCGGATGTCCGGCCAGCTCTTGATACGAAGCGTATCCGATATTGTTGCGCTCGGCCCAGTTGCCCACCGCCGTCAGGTCGATATTGATCAGCGCCACGCAATATTCCCGCCCCGCGCCATAAAGCACCGCTTCAAGGATATCGGGATAGAATTTCAGCTTGTTCTCGACAAACTTGGGCGCAAACATCGCCCCGTCGGCCATCTTGCCCACATCCTTGGCCCGGTCGATAATCCGCAAATGGCCGGTATCTTCCTCAAAGAACCCGGCATCCCCGGTGGCAACCCAACCCTCCGCATCCTTGGTTGACGCGGTGCTTTCGGGGTTCTTGTAATACTCGACAAACGTGCCCGGCGAGCGATAGAAAATCTCGCCACTTTCAGCGATGCGAATTTCCACGTCCGGCGCAGGCACGCCCACGGTATCGGCGCGCACTTCGCCATCCGGCTGCACGGTGACAAACACACTGGCTTCGGTCTGCCCATAAAGCTGCTTCAGGTTGATCCCGAGCGAGCGGTAAAAATCGAAAATCTCCGGCCCAATCGCCTCCCCGGCGGTATAGCCCACCCGCACCCGGCTCAGCCCAAGCGTATTTTTCAGCGGCCCGTAAACCAACAGATCACCGATGAAATACCGCAGCCTGTCCCAGACGCTCACCGGCTTGCCGTCAAGGATCCGCCCGCCCACCTTCTGCGCCACCGCCATGTAATGATCGAACAGCCATTTCTTGAACCGTCCGGCATCCTCCATCCGGATCATCACCTGCGTCAGCTGTGTCTCAAACACCCGCGGCGGTGCAAAATAATACGTCGGCCCGATCTCGCGCAGATCGGTCATCATCGTGTCGGCGCTCTCCGGGCAGTTCACGCAAAACCCGGTCCAATAGGCTTGCCCGATGGAGAAAATGAAATCACCGACCCATGCCATCGGCAGATAGGCCAGAACCTCATCCCCCGGGCCCAGATGGTCAAACTCGCTGGCGTTCTTCGCACTCACGACGATGTTGCGGTTGGACAGCACCACGCCCTTGGGCTTGCCGGTGGTGCCGCTGGTATAAAGCATCACGCACTGGCTGTCGTAATCAAGCTTGGCGCGCCGCGTCTCAAGCTCACCGATCAACGCATCACGCCGCGTCCGCCCCGTCTCTTGAATGTCCGCGAATGCGTGCAGCGCGCTGTGGTCGTATTTCCGCAGGCCACGCGGATCAATATAGATCATGTGCTTGAACTGTTGCAGCCCGGCCTGCACTTCGATCACCTTGTCGACCTGCTCCTGATCCTCCACGATGGCATATTGAGCGCCGCAATGCTCCATCACATAGGCCATCTCGTCGGCGGCACTGTCATTATAAAGCGGCACCGGAATTGCCCCGATGCTCTGCGCCGCCACCATCGCCCAGTAAAGATAAGGCCGGTTGCGCCCGATCACGGCGACGAATTCACCCTCGCCAACACCCAGATCCATCAGCCCAAGCGCAAACGCCTCGACCTCCTGCTCAACCTGCGCCCAGCTCCAGCTTTGCCAGATGCCGAATTCCTTCTCGCGGTAAGCAGGCTTGCCGCCAAACTCACGCGCGTTGCGCTGCAATAACGCCGGAACGGACTCAAGCCCACCGGCTGTACCAGATGGTTCCCCCACGGTGTTTCCTCCCTTTGCCCGTCTCTTCGCGGGCTTCCCCTTTTCGCGCATAACGGCGCAGTGGGCATGATTCTCCCACACCAAAGGGTGCGCGGAATAAGCTCGCCGTCAACTCTTGCCTGAAGTTTTCCAAAATCTAACGAATTGTTACAAGTTGACCTGCCCTGCCCGAAACAACGCACGAAGGGCCGCCCGGCAGGCACTTTTACAGCGCCCTCTGGCGACCAAACGATGCGTCTGGGCGGCCCCGATCCACGGGCGCGCCCTGGCCGCAACGGCAACCCATCGGGCGCACCACCCTTCCCCATTCGCCGCCTTTGCGCTACCTCAGCCCAAAGGAGCCGCGATGCCGACCACCAACGCCAATATCCACGCCATGACGATGGCCGGGCTGAACCTCATTCAGCAGGCGCTCTCGATCTATGACAGCGATCTGCGGCTCGCCACCTCGAACGCGCCGTTCCGCACCATGTTCGGCCTGCCCGATCATCTGACCACCCCCGGTGCTGATTTTGACGAAACCATCCGCTTTCTGGCCAGCGCGGGCGAATACGGCGTAATCGACGATATCGAAGCCTTCGTGACCGCGCGTTGCGAACAGGCCCGCGCGTTTGAGCCGCATTACATGGAGCGCACCCGCGCCAATGGCCGCACGATTTCCGTCGAAGGCGCACCACTGCCCCAAGGTGGCTGGGTGACCGTCTATACCGACATCACCGCCGCCCGGCGCGCCGAGGAATTGCTGCGTGCCCGCTCGGAGGTGCTTTCCGATCAACTGCTGTCCCATGCCGAAGAACTCTCTGCCACCAACCGACAGCTTGCCGCCACCGTCGCCGCCCTTGAAGAGGCCAAGCGCGGCCTGACCGTGATGGAAGCGCGCACAAGACTGACGACCGAAATGATGCCCGCCCATATCGCCCATGTCGGGCCGGACCGGCGCTATACTTACTCCAACGGTCGGCTTGGTTCGATCATGCCCGGCTCGATGGCCGGCCCGGTTGGCCGCCACGTTGCCGATGTGCTCGGCCCGCAACCATGGGCAGTGATCGAACCTTACCTGACCCGTGCCTATGCGGGCGAAGCCAGCGTGTTTGAGTTTACCCACGCACCTTCCTCCCGCCGCATCCGGGTCGCCCTCACCCCGGATGAAACCACCGGCGGTATCTATTCACTGTCAACCGATGTGACGCAGGAAACCCAAACCCGAGCCGCGCTTCAACAAACTCGCCGCCGCGAAATCGGCGCACAGCTCACCTCCGGGCTGGCGCATGATTTCTCCAACCTGCTCACCATCATTCTCGGGATGCAGTCACAGCTCGGGCGCCTCTCTCCGGGTGCTGCGGCGGATGAGTTGATCACCGCCACCATCGCCGCCGCCCGGCGTGGCGGTATCCTGCTCAACCGCATCGCCGACATGACAGGCGCGCGCGAAATCACCCCCCGGCCCACCGACATCCGCGCTTTCCTGCGTGATTTCGAAACCTTGGCCAAGTCGGCTCTGCCGCCGCAGATCGCGCTGCATATCGACAACCTGATCGCCGCCGATGCGCTGATGCTCGATCCCGGCCTGATGCAGGATTCGCTGCTCAATCTCGTGCTCAATGCCCGCGATGCCTGCACCGCCACATCGGCTCCCGGCGCCTCCGGCACCATCACCCTGACGGCGCGCACCGTGCAGGAAACATGGGTGGAATTCTCAGTCAGCGATACCGGGCCAGGCTTTACGCCCGATGCGCTTGATCGCGGGTTCGAACCGTTCTTCACCACCAAAGGCGGCGAAGGCTCCGGCCTCGGCCTTGCCATGGTCTATGACATGACCAAGTTGGCCGGGGGCGTGCTGCCCTATCCAATTGCACCACCGGCGGGCAGGTCTCCATTCGCTTGCCATTGCGCACCGCGGCGCGCCCCATCGCGCCTGGTCTTGTCCTTCTGGTCGAAGACAGCTCCGATCTGCGGAGTTCCATCCGTGCCATGCTCACCGCCTCCGGCCATACGGTTGTCGAAGCCACCTCCGCTGACGAAGCCCTCTCGCTGGCCGCGCAAATCCCCGATATTTCGCTCATCCTGTCCGACATCTCGCTCGAAGGGGCGGCCACCGGGATCGACCTGTTGCACGCATTGCCGCCAGCGCATCCGCCCGCCTTCCTGATGACCTCCCTGCCGCCTGCGCATCCGTTGCACCAACAAGCACTCACCTGCGCCCCGGTGCTGCCCAAACCCTTCACCGCCGAGGCGCTTTCCGCGTTTCTTTCCCCCGCGCCCTCTCCTCCCGAAGGGCGTGGCAACACCTCTTCCCCCAAGCCGCCGCAGCACGCGCCCAAGGACACCTCACCATGAGTTCTGCCCCGCTCGTCACCATTCTCGACGATGAACCCGCAATCCGCGCCATGCTCACTCAGGCGCTCGAAGAGGCAGGCTTTCGCACCCTCGCTTTTGCCCGCGCCACCGAGTTCGAAGCCGCGCTGAAAAGCACCACCCCGGATGTCTGCCTCGTCGATCTGTCGCTGCCCGACCGTGACGGCCTCGGCCTTGTTCATCGCCTCGCGCTTGAACAAGGGGCCACGGTAATCATCATTTCCGGCCGCGCACAGGTGCAGGATCGGGTGACCGGCCTTGAACTGGGTGCCGACGATTACATCATCAAACCGTTCGACCCGACCGAGGTCGTCGCCCGCATCCGCGCCCGCCTGCGCAAACCCGGCGGCGCGTCGCAAACCGGCGAAACCGCCCATTTCAACGGCTGGACCGCGCATTTCGACCGCTTCCTTCTGGTCGATGAACATGGCACCGAAACCCGTTTCTCCCATGCCGAAGGCGAAGTGCTGCGGCTCTTTCTCGAACGCCCCCGCCGCCTGATCTCGCGCGCCAACATGCAAGAAGCCCTCGGCGGTGCGGCCAGCGAAAGCTTTGATCGCGCGATGGACGTGCGCATCTCCCGGCTGCGCACCAAACTGCGCGAAGACCCGAAAAACCCCCGCCTGATCAAAACCATCTACGGCGCAGGCTACATCTTTCTGGGCGAAGTGCGGTGGACCTAAAGCGGTCCGCCAAAACCTCACTCACGGGTTTTTGGCGGCCCCCAGCGCAAAGTATGACCGCCAAACCACGCGCCCCGGCGCGCGCAGAATACATAGACAGCACCCCCACATCTGGGCGCATCACGGCCATCATCACATAAATGTAGAAATTACCTGCTTTTTGCGCTACCCTCATCCAAACGACAAGCCACAGACCCCTTGCAGACCTTTCCGGCGCAACCCGCGCATTTCAAAAGGAACGATGCAGTGAGCCAGCTTGAAACCTACACCACTCTTTCCGCCCTTTGGCTTGCCCTCGCCTGGCTGCCTTACCTGCTTGACAGGATCATGGTGCGCGGGCTGATCGGCGCGATGGCCAATTATGACCCCGCCGCACCCCCGCAAAGCCCATGGGCCCAGCGCGCCATGCGCGCGCACCGCGTCGCGGTCGAGGCCTTCATCGGCTTCGCCCCGTTGGCGCTGATTGCGATGATGCGCCTGCACGATGATCCCTATCCCGGCATTCTGGCAATGACATGGTTCTACGCCATGCTCGCCCATTACATCATTTATTGCCTCGGCATCACCGTGATCCGTACGCTGGCCTTCGTGCTGGCCTTCGCCGCCACAGTGGCGCTCGCCCTGAGATTGCTCAGCATGATCTGAGCGCCGTCTCTCCCGCGGTCCTGCCAACAGATGCTCCCCGGCAGGACCAAACGGCCGGTGCGGTCACCCTTTCAGCCGAGAGACCGCACCGGCCAATATCTTCAACCCCGCCACCAGATCGCGCTCGTCCGTGTCTTCCTCAAAGGCATGGCTGATCCCGTCAATCGACGGCACGAACAACATCGCCACCGGCATATGCACCGCCACGCTGGTGGCATCATGCAGCGCGCCCGACGGCATTGCCCGCCACTTGCCCGGTGCCATATCTTCCGCCGCCGCCTCCAGCGCCTTGCGCAGCGCGCCATCCATTGCCACCGGCTCCAACCCCAGCATCGGCCCAAAGCTCAGACCCAGCCCGCGCGCCTCGGCCACCTCTTCCGCCGTGTCCCGAATGATCGCCTCCATCCGGTCCAGCCGCGCCGCATCGCCATCACGCCATTGCATGCTGAACACTGCCCGCCCCGGCACGATAGAATGCGCGTCCGGGTGCAGGCTCACATGCCCGATAGTCCACACCGTCTCCGGCACCACCACATTGCGCAGCCGCTCGTTCAGCGCCGCATTGAACGCGGCCAGCCCCTGAAACGCGTCCTTGCGCAAATGCATCGGCGTGGTGCCCGCATGGTTCTGCTCACCTTGCAGGGTAATCCGCATATCCCTGATCCCGACAATCCCGGTCACCACCCCTGCGGCCTCGTCCGCCTGATCAAGCCACGGCCCTTGTTCGATATGCATCTCGATGAAGCCGTCAAACTGCGCCGGGTCAATGAACCCGCCCGCCAGATGCGCCATCTTCGCGCGCTCATCGCCGAGCCGCGCACCCGCCCGGTCGGTCAACGCATCCGCCTCCTCAAGCGAAAGCTTGCCCGACCATACGCTGCTCCCCGTGGTCACGCCGAACCGCCCTTCCTCATCCTGAAACGACACGCATGAGACCGGCGGCCCGCCACTCTCCTTGCTGGCGCGCGCCACCTCCAGCGCCGCTACCACACCCAGCGCCCCGTCAAGCCAACCACCCTCCGGCTGGCTGTCGGAATGTGACCCCATCAACAACGAGCGGTCCCCGGCCAGCCCCCATAAACTGCCCATCGGGTCAAACCGCGTCTCCAACCCGGCGTCGTCCATCCGGCCCTTCAACCACTCCCGCGCCGCAATATCCGCCTCGCCATAGGCAGGCCGAACCACGCCCTTGCCGACACCGCTCGCCCCGAAACCGCGCAGCGCGTGCAAATCGGCCAGGAATCGCTCTGAATTGACTGGAATCATCTGGGAACCCTCCGTTTTGCCCCAGCTATACGCCGCTCGGGCAAGAGGGTAAATTCAGCATCATGAAACATGAGCCGGGCGAGCGCCCGCCTGTGGGCAGGCGCTCCACCATGCGAGCTGAGCACTTTATCCTTGCCAACTCCGCGCAAGAGATGGGCGGTGTGCGAACGCCATCAAAACCCCAACCTACTCCGCCGCCACGGCCTCTTCGACCTTCTCCACCCGCACGGCGGAAAACTTGAACTCCGGGATCTTGCCATAGGGGTCCAGCGCCGGGTTGGTCAGGATATTCGCCGCCGCTTCCACAAAGGCAAACGGCAGGAACACCATGTCTTCGGCCACCGCCCGGTCGGCCCGCGCCATCACCGTCACCGTGCCGCGCCTTGTGGTCAGCCGCACCATGCCGCCGGGTTCGACCCCCAGCTTGCGCAGCGTCTTCGGATGCAGCGAACAATTCGCCTCTGGCTCCACCGCGTCAAGCACCATTGAACGCCGGGTCATCGACCCGGTATGCCAATGCTCGAGCTGCCGCCCGGTGGTCATGATCATCGGATATTCCGCATCCGGCGCCTCGTCCGGTGCAATCAGGTTGGCTGGCGCAAACCGCGCCCGCCCTTCATCGCGCGGAAACCCGTCGCCAAACACGATCGCCTGCCCCGGATCGTCGGGGCCAAGCGACGGATATGTCACCGCGCTCTCATTCGCCAACCGTTCCCAAGTGATGTTATCAAGGCTCTTCATCCCGCGCTTCATCTCGGCAAACACATCCGCCGGGCTGTCATAATGCCAATCCAGCCCCAGCCGTTGCGCCATTTCCAGCGTGATCGCCCAATCCTCGCGCGCCTCGCCCGGTGACGGCACCGCCCGGCGGCCCATCTGCACCTGCCGGTTGGTGTTGGTCACAGTGCCCGATTTCTCGTAAAACGCGCTCGCCGGCAAAATCACATCGGCATAATTCGCCGTCTCGGTCAGGAAAATATCCTGCACCACCAGATGCTCCAGCTTGGCCAGCGCCGCGCGCGCGTGCTGCACATCCGGGTCCGACATCGCCGGATTTTCGCCCTGAATGTAAAGCCCGCGAATGTCACCCGCATGAACCCCATCCATGATCTCGGTCACGGTCAGCCCGGTCTCGACCTCCTGATAATCCTGCGTCCCCCATATCTCGTTGAACGCGGCGCGCACGCCCGGGTCGGTCACGTCCCGGTAATCGGGGAGGAACATCGGCACCAATCCCGCATCGCTGGCGCCCTGCACGTTGTTCTGCCCCCGCAAAGGGTGCAGCCCCGTGCCGGGCCGCCCGACATTGCCGGTCATCAGAGCCAGCGAGATAAGACAGCGCGAATTGTCGGTGCCGTGAATATGCTGCGACACCCCCATGCCCCAAAAGATCATCCCCGCTTTCGCACCCGCAAATGTCCGCGCCACATCGCGCAAGACGTCAGGCGCAATCCCGCAAATCGGCGCCATCGCTTCGGGCGTGAAATCGCGCAGATGCGCCTTCTCGGCCTCCCAGTTCTCGGTAAAGCGGTGAATATACTGACTGTCGTAAAGCTCTTCTTCGACAATCACATGCATGATCGCGTTGAGCATCGAAACATCGGCACCGGGCCGGAATTGCAGCATATGCGACGCAAACCGCCGCAGCCCCACACCGCGCGGGTCCATCACGATCAACTTGCCACCGCGCTTGGTGAACTGCTTGAAGAAGGTCGCGGCGACGGGATGGTTCTCAATCGGGTTGGCCCCGATAATGATCGCAACATCGGCGTTTTCAATCTCGTTGAACGTCGCCGTCACAGCACCACTGCCGACATTCTCCATCAATGCGGCCACCGAAGAGGCATGGCACAGCCTTGTGCAGTGATCGACGTTGTTATGGCCAAATCCCTGCCGGATCAGCTTCTGGAACAGATAAGCCTCCTCGTTGGTGCATTTCGCACTACCGAACCCGGCCACCGCCTTGCCGCCATGGGCATCACGCAACCCCGCCAGCCCACCGGCGGCGCGCTCCATCGCTTCTTCCCATGTCGCCTCGCGAAAAACCGCGTCCCAATTGGCCGGATCAACGTTCAGCCCCTTCTCCGGCGCATCCTCGCGCCGGATCAACGGTTTGGTCAAACGGTGCGGGTGGTGGATGTAATCAAACCCGAACCGCCCCTTGACGCAAAGCCGCCCCTCATTGGCTGGCCCGTTTATGCCGTCGACGTAAAGAACCTTGTCATCCTTGATCTTGAGCGACACCTGACAACCCACCCCGCAGAACGGACAGATGCTTTCCACCTCGCGGTCATAGGCGCGGCTGTCGCCCTGCTCCGCCGCGTCCAGCACAGCGGCAGGCATCAACGCCCCGGTCGGGCAGGCCTGCACACATTCGCCACACGCCACGCAGGTTGATGCGCCCATCGGATCGGCCTGATCGAACACCGGAAACGCATCATGGCCGCGCCCGGCCATGCCGATCACGTCATTGACCTGCACTTCCCGACAAGCCCGCACACACAGGCCACAGGAAATGCACGCATCAAGATTCACCCGCATCGCCACATGGCTCGCATCCAAAAGCGGCACCCGGTCCGGCTCCAACTTCGGAAACCGGCTTTCCGCCACCTCAACGGCTTCCGCCATGTCCCAGAAATGCGATGACGAATCGCGTGCCTCGGCCCGCTCCGGCTGATCGGCCAGCAACATCTCGACCACCATCTTGCGCGCGCTCTTCGCCCGCGGCGTGGCGGTCTTCACCACCATGCCCTCGGCAGGCTCACGAATACACGAGGCCGCCAGAACCCGCTCGCCCTCGATCTCCACCATGCAGGCCCGGCAATTGCCATCCGGGCGATATCCCGGCGCGGGCTTGTGGCACAGATGCGGAATCACCAACCCGCGGCCATGCGCCACCTCCCATATGGTCTGGCCCGCCTCGGCCTCAACTTGCTCTCCATCAAGCTCAAACCGGATCACATCGCTCATCTTTCGGCCCTCCCATATTGGCCACAGCATAGACCAACCACGCCACCGCCTGCATCCCTCAATCCCGACAGGTTGCATCAATTTCGCGCCACCACGCCGCTCTGGCCGCCGCCGGTTTCCGATACGCGTCACGCCCGATGCTTCATTTTTCTCCAAATATCCCCGCCGGAGGCTCCCTCACCCGGCCCTGCGCACAAACGCCGCCCACTGCGCGCCCTCGACACCGCTCATTTCACCCCCGCCCCCTTCCAACCGGCGCCAACCTCGCCTACCAAGACGCCAGCAGGAGATCGCGCAATGACTCACATCACCCTTGTTCGCCACGGGCAGGCCAATTCCTCCGCCAGAGATGAACTCGGCTATGACAGGCTCTCCGATCTCGGCCGCCAACAGGCGCTCTGGCTCGGCGAACATATCGAGGCGACGGGCGAACGCTTCGCCCATGTCTATTCCGGCACCCTCATCCGTCAGGTCGATACCGCCCGCGCCATGGGGGTCGAAGACCACGGCGCGCTCACTCAGGACCCGCGCCTCAACGAACTCAGCTATTTCCACATGGCGCAATTGATGGAGGCGCAGCATGGCGTCGCTCTGCCCACCGGGCGCGAAGGCTACATCACCCACCTGCCACAGGTCTTCGGCGCATGGGAACGCGGTGAAATCACCGATGCCCCCGAAACCTACGCCGCCTTCACAGACAGGCTCGATGCGCTGATGGCCGACATCACCGCCAGCCCCGGCCACGCCCTTCTGGTCACCTCGGGCGGCGTGATCGCCACCATCTTACGGCGCGTCCTCGGACTTAACCAACAGGCCTGGGCGCATATCGCCCTGTCGATCATGAATTCTTCCGTGCATCGCTTGCACGTGGTCAACGACACGCCGATGCTGGCGCATTTCAACGCTATCCCGCATCTTGAACGGCGCGACCGGCAATTCGCCCAGACCCATTTCTGAAGGGACAGATCATGCTCAAACTCCACTTCGCCCGCAACACCGTTTCCGCCGCCACCGCCATCGCGCTGCACGAGGCGGGGCTTGATTTCGAACTGGTGCCGGTCGATTTCGCCAATGCCGCGCAAACCAAACCGCCGTTTCTCGCCCTCAACCCGAAGGGCCGCGTGCCGGTCCTGGAAACCCCAGAAGGCCCACTCACCGAAACCGGCGCGCTGCTCGAATGGGTGGCCGCGCAAGCCCCACACGCCGGGCTTGTCCCCGATGATGCGTTTCAGGCCGCGAAAATGCGCGAAATGATGTGCTATCTCGGCTCCACTATGCATATCAACCACGCCCACGGGATGCGCGGCGCGCGCTGGGCCGATGACCCCGCCGCCCACGCCGCCATGGCCGCCAAGGTGAATGAGAACATGATCGCCTGCTGCGCCTATGTTGAACCCCGCCTTGCCGGGCCATACGTGCTGGGCGATGGGTTCAGCCTTGCCGATCCCTACCTTTTCACGGTCTGCACATGGCTGCCCGGCGATCACGTCGATATCACGCAATTCCCCAAACTCGCCGCCCATCACACCGTGATGAAGGCCCGCCGCTCGGTGCAAACCGCCCATGCCCAAGGCTTTCTCAAGGAATTTGCCCTATGACACATCTCTGGGTCCGCGCCGAACAACGCGCCAACGAAGCCCGCACCGGCCTCACCCCCGAAGGCGCGGCAACACTCATAGCCGCCGGTCTGCGCGTCACAGTCGAGCAAAGCGCCACCCGCGCCATCCCCCTGCAAGGTTATGTCGATGCCGGGTGTGAGATTGCACCCGAAGGCGCATGGCCCTCCGCCCCCCGCGATGCCATCATCTTCGGGCTGAAGGAATTGCCCGAAGACGGCACGCCGCTGCCGCATCGCCACATCATGTTCGGCCACGCCTTCAAGGGCCAACATTCCGGCCGCGCCCTGCTCAAACGCTTCCGCGCGGGCGGCGGCACGCTGATTGACCTCGAATATCTGACCGACGCGCACGACCGCCGTGTCGCTGCCTTCGGCTATTGGGCGGGCTATGCCGGTGCCGCTGTCACCCTGATCGCATGGGCAGCACAGCAACACGGGCAAATCTGCCCGCCGGTTGCCGCGTATGAAAACAAACACGCCCTGCTTGCCGATCTGGCCGCGCGGCTTGAAGCCACTGGCAAACCCCGGCCCAGCGCCATCGTCATCGGCGCACTTGGCCGCGTCGGCGCGGGGGCTGCGGACCTTTGCGAAGCCTTGGCCATCACCCCGACCAAATGGGATATGGCCGAAACCGCCTCCGGTGGCCCATTCCCCGAAATTCTAACGCATGAGCTGTTCTTCAACTGCATCTTCGCGCGCCCCGGCACGCCGGTCTTCGTGCCCGCCTCGGCGTTCACCGCCCCGCGCAAGCTCACCGCCATCGGCGACATCGCCTGCGATCCCGATAGCGATTACAACCCGGTGCCGCTCTATAGCGCCGCAACCACATGGGCCGAACCGGTGTTTCGCGCCCACGAAACGCCACCGCTCGATATCATGGCAATCGACAATCTGCCGTCGCTCTTGCCGCTGGAAGCCTCCGAAGATTTCGCGGCCCAACTTCTGCCCACGCTCCAAGCCCTGCCAAGCCTCGCCACCGCGCAACAGGCGGGCGCACTCTCGCGCGCATTGGCAGCGTTCGACGCGGCGGTGCAAGCCACCATCTGACGCGCACCGACATGAAAAAGCCCCCGCAATCATCATCGCGAGGGGCCATTGGCCTGCGTCTCTGACAAGCGCGCTCAGCGCCCCTGATAAAGCGTGCCCGCGCCGTCCTGTGTCCCGGCGTTAAACACGGTCACGGATTTCTCACCGTTCGCGCGCCATTCCGATGCGGGGCTTGTCGGCTGGGTGGACACATCAACGGTTTTCTGCTGCCCGCTCATCAACTCACCAGAAACGGCAAGGTTGTCGATGTTGCGGTCATATTCCGTAACCATGGCCGAGGCTGCGGTTGCTGTGATCAGGGCGGTGGCGAAAGTTGCGATAGCGAGTTTCATGACAATATCCTTTCGGGGATCAAGGTTGGCTGTTGGCGATCGTTTCGTTCGATCTGCAACCAAGATGGGCCGCCCGGCCCCACGTTACAAAACACGCCCATTCACCGCATTGTGGCCACCTGACATTGTGCGTGATCCGCCGCCCCTTGGGTCAGAAAAATCCGGAATCAATGAATGATAGCAATGAGTTATCGAACCCTCAAAACACCGGCACTGTAATATTTAGGTTACATCACATCTGTGTGTTTTCCCGCGCGCGAATTCGTGATCAAGTCCAGCCGATTTCACCGCCCTGCACAGCCCGGTTTCCCGCGCTTTTGCGCTACTTTCGTGATCGAATGTTTCAGAAATCAGCCGGAATCAGCCCTTTCGAACCAGATCATCTTCGTCATCCGCCGCCGAAAGGCCCAACTCTTCCAACCCGTTCTCAAGGTGATCCGACAAATGCGGCGTGCCCAGCAGGTAATCCACCGTCGGTATCGTCGCCTCGCGCCGCGCCGTCTCCTTGGCCTCTTCCAGCTCATCAGCGGTAAACGCCTCCCGCCCGATCCACATCACCGCGACAAGGCTGACCTGCTCCTCATCGGTCATCCGTTCGATGAACCCGCGCAACTCATTCTCGGCGCGTTTCAACTCGCGCGCCATCAAGATCACCTGCGCAATCCTGTGAACTGAAATATCCAGCATCTCGCACTCCTTTGCAGAGTCGGTCCTGTCGCTGTCACATAGTGCCCAATTTCCCCGCCCGCGCATAGCCCCGGTCACGCGTCAGTGATGCGCGAGGCGCCAACCAACGCCTCGACTTCATTTTGCCCCAAATATCCCCGCCGGAGGCTCCCCACGCCAATCACCGCGCGCTGCGCTTACAAATCACCGCGCGGTCCTTTGCCCGATTTTCCGGCCATACCCATCGCAGACAGGTGCGCAGCCGGGGTGCAGACACCGTATTTCTGCCCCGCCCGGCCGTTAACCTTCCGGCTTCGGCGCGCCCAGTGGCACCGCCTGTTCTTCGTCCGGTGCGATTTCCTCGAAGTCGAAATTATCAAGCCGTGCGGCGCGTTTCCCGGCCCGCTCAGCCGCCACGCCGATGCCCTCCAGATCGCTGCGCGCTTGGTTGAAATGCGTGTCGAGCTTGCCAACCCGCTCCACAACCAGTTCGACATCGCGGTGCAACTGCCGCAACATCTTGCGGATCGCGCCGGCCTGCTCGCGCATCCGCGCATCCTTCAGGATCGCCCGCATGGTGTTCAGCGTCGCCATGCAAGTGGTGGGCGAAACGATCCACACCCGTGCGGCAAACCCGTCGCGCACCACTTCGGGAAAATTGGCGTGCAGCTCGGCGTAAACGGCCTCGCTTGGCAGGAACATCAACGCGCCATCGGCGGTTTCGCCTTCAAGGATGTAACGCTCTGAAATTGCTTTGATATGACCCCGCACCGCCGCGCGCAGATCGCGCGCCGCCGTGGTCAGTTCCGCCTGCCCCGACGCGTTGCGCAGCGCCTCATACGCCTCCAGCGGGAATTTCGAATCCACCACGATCGGTCCCGGCGGGTTGGGCAGATGAATAAGACAATCCGCCCGCCGCCCGTTCGAAAGCGTCGCCTGCAGGCTATAGCTGTCCTTCGGCAAAGCCTTGGAAACAATGTCATTTAACTGAATTTCGCCAAACGCGCCTCGGGTCTGCTTGTTCGACAGAATGTCCTGCAAGCTCAGCACATCGCCCGACAGCTTGGTGATATTGTCCTGCGCCTTGTCGATCATCTGCAAGCGTTGCTGCAATTCGCCCAGCGATTTCGCCGTGCGCTGGGCCGAACCATGCAGGTTTTCCTGCATCTTTCCCGATACATCCGCCAACCGCTTTTCCATCAATTGCAGCATCTGCGCCTGACTTGCCGCCTGCGCTTCGCTGACATGCACAAGCCCGCCGGTAAGCTGCTGCTGCCCGTCGGCCAGGTTCTGCACCCGCGCGCTCATCGCGCCAATCTGCTGCACCAATGGGGCCGTCGCCCGCGCTGTCCGCCCCGCCGCGCGCAAGGCCATCATCAGCAGGATCAGCACCAGAAGAAACGCCAGCGCCCCACCAAGGGCTGCCAGTTCAGCGGTTGTTAAGACATGTCCGGCAATCTCTGTCATGTCCGCCCAAACAGCCTCTCGATATCGGAAAGTTTCAATTCAACATAGGTCGGACGCCCATGATTGCATTGCCCGGAATGCGGCGTTGCCTCCATTTCGCGCAAAAGCGCATTCATTTCCTCGGCCCGCATCCGGCGGCCCGACCTGATTGACCCGTGGCAGGCAACCCGGCTCAGAATCGCCTCGATCCGCGCCTGCACCGTCAGGCTCTCACCAAAGCCGTCCAATTCATCAAGGATATCACTCAACAGCGCCTTTGCATTGACCTCGCCCAATATCGCCGGAGTTTCGCGCACCGCCACCGCACCGCCGCCAAACGGCTCCAACGTCAGGCCAAGCCGTTGTAATTCCTGCGCCATTTCCATAAGCCGCGCGCAATCGTTTTCCCCCAGATCAACAATCTCGGGGATCAAAAGCGCCTGCGCTGCGACGCCCCGTTCGGCCATCTGGCGCTTTAATGTCTCATAAACCAACCGCTCATGCGCCGCGTGCTGATCGACGATCACGATGCCGCGCTCGGTCTGCGCGATGATATAATTTTCATGCACCTGCGCGCGCGCCGCGCCAGCGGCAGCGCCTCAACCGCTTCGGCCTCGCTGCTCTGCGGCGCTTGTGTCCAAGGTTCCACCCGCCCGCTCACCGCCTCGGCAAAGCCCGGCGCTTCATATTGCGGCGGTGCCTGATAGGTTTGCGCAAACGATGGCCGCCCCGCGCGATCCATCTGATAAACCCGTGGGCCAACCGGCTCTGCCTGCATCGCTCCCAGCGTCGCATCCGCCACCGTGGTCGAAGCCCGGTGCCCCGCCTCTGCCAACGCGTGCCTAAGCGCGCTCACGATCAAACCGCGCGCCTGTCCCGGCTCACGGAACCGCACTTCCGATTTGGCCGGATGCACGTTCACATCCACCAGATGCGGATCGCACTCGATAAACAACGCCGCCGCCGGATGCCGGTCCCGGCTCAGGAAGTCGAAATACGCCCCGCGCAGCGCGCCATAAAGCAGCTTGTCACGCACCGGGCGGCCATTGACAAAGAGGTATTGCGCCACCGCCGATCCACGCGAATAGGTCGGCAAGGCGGCATAGCCAGTCAGACTCAGCCCCTCGCGCTCCGCATTGATTTTCAAAGCGTTTTCCGCAAATTCCCGGCCCAGAACCTGCGCCAGCCTGCCATGCAGCGCGTCAAACAAATCGCCCGTTTGCGCCTCCGCGCGAAACGTCACGCGCCCCTCGCCCCCACCGCTGACATCTCGCAGGGTAAAGCCCACGTAAGGCTCCGCCATTGCCAACCGTTTGATCACGTCACCGATCGCCTGTGCCTCGGCCCGGTCGGTCCGCATGAACTTAAGCCGCGCCGGCGTGGCAAAGAAAATGTCGCGCAATTCCACGATGCTGCCACCGTTCAGCGCCGCCGGTTTCACCGCGCTCAGCGCGCCGCCCGAAATCTCGATCCGCGCGCCGTCCTCGCCTTGTGCCCGCGTGCTGATCGACAACCGCGCCACCGCCCCCAACGACGGCAACGCCTCACCGCGAAAGCCGAACGTATGAATATCGAGCAGATCCGACCCGTCGATCTTCGATGTCGCATGTCGGCTCAGCGCCAGCGGCAATTCGCCCGGCGTCATGCCACAGCCATCGTCGCTCACTCGGATCAACGTCTTGCCGCCATCGGCAATATCCACCCCGATCCGCCGCGCCCCCGCATCAAGCGCGTTTTCCACCAGCTCCTTCACCGCACTGGCCGGACGCTCCACCACCTCGCCCGCCGCGATACGGTTGATCGCAGCATCGCTCAATTGGCGGATCACCGGGCGGCTTTCGCTTATCTGGGGGTTAGGGCCGGACATGCCACAAGGTTTAGCACGCCTCAGCGCGATTCGGAAACGCCTTCACGATGCGAAAAAGCCGGGCGCGAACGCCCGGCCTCGCCGCTCAAATCTTCAGTGGTTATAGGCCGATTCACCATGGCTCGTCTGGTCAAGGCCCTGGCGTTCCTCCTCTTCGCTGACACGCAGACCCATGGCCATGTCCACCAGCTTGAAAAGGATGAAAGAGATCACACCGCACCAAGCCACGGTGACAAGCACTGCCTCAATCTGGATCACGGTTTGCCCCAGCACGCTATAATCCTCTGCGCCGGTGCCGCCCATGCCTGCACCTGACAACAGGCCGGTGCCAATCGCCCCGATGATCCCGCCCACGCCATGCACCCCGAACACATCAAGGCTGTCGTCATAACCGAACCTGTTCTTGACCACCGCAACGAAGAAGTAACAGCCAAGCGATGCCGCCGCCCCAAGGATGAGCGCGCCCATTGGCCCAACCGTGCCACAGGCAGGGGTAATCGCCACCAATCCGGCCACCATGCCCGACGCCGCCCCCAGCATCGAGCTGCGCTTGCGCGCCATCTTCTCGACGATATTCCAAGCCAGAATCGCCGCTGCGGTCGCAATGAATGTGTTGATCATTGCAAGGCCCGCGCCGCCATTGGCCTCCAGGTTGGAGCCCGCGTTAAAGCCAAACCAGCCAACCCAAAGCAAAGCCGCCCCGACCAGCGTCAACGTCATCGAATGCGGCGCCATGTTCTCCTTGCCATGGCCAACGCGCGGCCCAATCACCAACACCCCGACCAACGCCGCGATGCCAGCGTTGATATGCACCACCGTGCCACCGGCAAAATCGAGCGCGCCCCAGCCAAGAACAAGCCCGCCTTCCCCCCAAACCATGTGGGCAATCGGGAAGTAAACGAGCGTTACCCAAAGCGCGATGAACACCATCAACGAGCCAAACTTGATCCGCTCCGCAAACGCACCAACGATCAGCGCCGGAGTAATCGCCGCAAACGTCATCTGGAACGCAATGAAAACAAATTCCGGGATGACAACGCCATCGCTGAAGGTGGCGACCATCGAATCCGCTGTCACGCCCTTAAGGAACAGCTTGTCCAGCCCGCCCCAATAAGGCCCGGCACCACCAAACGCGAAGGAATAGCCCCAGATCACCCAGATCACCATCACCATCGCGGTGATCGTGGTGCACTGCATCAGCACGCTCAGCATGTTTTTTGAACGCACCAATCCGCCATAAAACAGCGCCAAACCGGGCAGGATCATCATCAACACAAGCAGCGTCGCCGTCATCATCCACGCCACATCGCCCTTGTCCATGCTCTCGGTCGCGCCGACCTCCTGCGCCAGCGCCACCATGGGTGCGAACGCCAATCCGGCGGCAAACAAACAGGTTTTCAGTTTTATCATCGTTGCTTTTCCCTTTCGCCGCATCTGCGATCACATCCCAAATGAAAAGCAGCACCAAGCGCCGGTCGGAAGAATTCAGGGCCAAAATCCGTCAAACTTCCGCAAAATATGCGTAATAAATGATCACATTTCGGGTTATGTCTAAAATTTAGGCAGTCAGGAAAACTGATTGTCGAAATCAACGCTCAACTTTTCCGTTTCCGGCGTTTATTGTGGCGTCAAAGAACAGGCACCGGGCAGGGCAAACATGAGTAATTCAGGGCGCAAGCGGCCACCGCTGGTGGCTGACAAGCGGTATTCCAAAAGCACCGCGAAATCGGCCAAAACCAAGAAGGCGGCAGCCAAAGCCAAACCCGCCGCACGGAAACGCGCGCGCAAACCGGCGCGCAAACGCAATCCCATCGCGGCGTTGTTTCTCGGCTTTTTTCGCCTGATTTTCCGGGTTTTCTGGGGTATCGGCTGGCGCATGGGCCTCACCGTCGCGGTGATCATCGGGATCTCGGTGGCCTACGTCGCCTATACCCTGCCGCCGGTCGGACAACTCTATGATGGCCGCTCCCACGGCTCTGTCACCTTGCTCGACAAGGACGGCAAGGTTTTCGCATGGCGCGGCGATCAATTCGGCGGCGTGGTCACCGCCGAAACCGTCTCGCCCTATCTGCGAAATGCCGTCGTCGCCACCGAGGACAAGCGATTCTACCATCATTTCGGCGTCTCTCCGCGCGGCATCGCGTCGGCAATCCGCATCAACCTAAGCGAAGGGCGTGGCCCGCTTTCTGGCAATGGCGGCTCCACCATCACCCAACAAACCTCCAAACTCATTTGCCTTGGGCAGCCTTATGACGCGAAGAAATGGAAGAACGAGACGGAATATGAGGATGATTGCCGCGTAAGCTCGCTCTGGCGCAAGATCAAGGAAGCAATCTATGCCATGGCGATGGAGGCCAAATACTCCAAGGACGAAATCCTCACCGTCTACCTCAACCGCGCCTATCTCGGGGCGGGTGCGCGTGGCTTCGAAGCCGCAAGCCAGCGTTATTTCGGCAAAAGCTCCTCCGACCTGACCCCGGCTGAGGCCGCAATGCTCGCCGGGCTTTTGAAAGCACCGACCCGCTACGCCCCGACCAACAACCTCAAACGCTCGCAGGCGCGGGCGGAAACCGTGCTCAAACTGATGCACGACCAAGGCTATCTTAACGACACGAAATACGCCAACGCTGTCGCCCACCCGGCCCAGCTTTCGGAAGCGGCACAACGCAAGGCCGGCGGCTATTTCGCCGATTGGGTGATGCAGACCGGCCCCGAGTTCTTCACCCGCGACACCACCGAAGATGTTACCATCCGCACCACGCTTGATCCGCGTGTGCAGGCGGCCGCGGAAGAGGCGATGCAGACAATCTTTGCCGACAAGGTCAAGGAAGGCTCCGAAGCGCAGGCCGCCATCGTGGTGATGTCCGCCGATGGCGCGGTGCGCGCCATGGTCGGCGGGCGCAAGGTCCGCGTCTCGGGCGAATTCAACCGCGCCACCATGGCCAAGCGGCAAACCGGCTCTGCGTTCAAGCCGTTCGTCTATGCCACCGCGCTCGACCTTGGCCGCTCGCCGCTCGACACGATTGACGATGCGCCGTTTTGCGTGAATATCCCCGGTTCCGGGGAATGGTGCCCGAAAAACTATGACAAGAAATTTCACGGCGTCGTCACACTCACTCAAGCCTTGGAACATTCTCTCAACATTCCGGCGGTGAAGCTTGCCATGCAGTCCGGGCTCGACAATGTCCGCACCGTGGCGGAACAGTTCGGCATCCGGTCCGATCTGGCCCAAGGCCCGGCACTTGCGCTCGGAGCGTCCGACTCTACGTTGCTGGAAATGACCGGCGCCTATGCGGGCATCCTCAACGGCGGCTCTTCCGTCACCCCCTACGGCATGACCGACCTGCGCCTGCTTGGCTCTGAAGACCCGATCTTCTCGGCCACGTCTGGCATTGGCGAACGCGTTATTCAGGAAAAATCAGCAGCGCAGCTGATCTGGATGATGCACAAGGTCGTCACCAACGGTACCGGTCGCCGTGCCGCGCTGGCCGACCGCGAAGTCGCGGGCAAGACCGGCACTTCGCAATCGGCGCGCGATGCGTGGTTCATGGGGTTCTCTGCCGATTATGTTGCCGGTGTCTGGATGGGCTATGACGATAACACACCGCTCACCGGCGTCACCGGCTCCGGCCTGCCGGCAGAGATTTGGCATGAAACCATGGTGCGCGCCGAAAAAGGTCTGCCCGCGCGCCCGCTGCCAATGCTGGCGCCCAAGCCCAAACCACAGCCTCAGGTCAACACCCAGCAACAGCGCAACCAGCGGCGCAACAACACCATCGGCGGCGTGCTGCGCGACATCTTTGGCGGCGGTGCCAGACGCTAACGCGGGCGCTCAGTTGTCGCTCTCGACGTGCAAATGGGCCGCTTCATACTCGGCCCTCGTGGCGCGTCGATGATCGCCTATCAGCCGCATTGATGCCATCGCATGATCGGCATATATTTCCGAGCGCAACGGCCAGCCAAGTGCCTCGTCAAACAGCCCCGGCATCAGGTCATAACCGCTCGCCTCATCATCAACATCCCGCATCCAGAGATGTGAGCCACACCTCGCGCAGAACGCCCGTTCCGCAAAAGCCGACGATGCAAAGCGCGTCACCGGCCCTTCAAACGTGACCGCCTCTTTGGAGGCACGAAAAGCCAGAAAAATACCCCCGACCACCGCTGACACATACGACAATGGCAGACCCCGGGGCGCGGTTCGTGCCAGCCCTCAACGGTGATTGTCACCTCGCCACAAAGGCAGTGCCCCTCCAGCCGTTCTTTCGCCTCGCTCATGGTGTCTGTTCCTCCGACTGGCTAGCGGCGGACATGCAAGGCAACACAGACGCTCAGAATGAACGGCGCCTGCCAACGGCAATACGCCCGGCGCCTCAGCCCAGCTTCTTCAGATCGCTGATCAACCCGTTGATATCACCGCGCCGCTGGTCGAGTATTGCGCCAATTTCGGTGCGCTCCGTCAGCAGCATGTTCACGCCTTCGATGAAGATATTGAAGAACTTCGGGTGTCCTGAACGGTCCGAGACAAGAAACGCCACCTCGAAAGGCGACTCCCCGCGCAGGTGCGCGATCGTCTTCACCTCGAAGAAGTTCTTCACCTTCCGCGCCTTTTTCACCTCGATCTTGCCGCCAATGAATTCGCGGAACCGCTTGCCGTATTTCCGGCTGACATAGCGCTGGAACGCCGCCGTAAAGGCGCGCATCTGCGCCCCGCTGGCGCGGCGTGCATCGACCCCAAGCGCATAGCGCGCAATCGTGGGCACATCAGAATAGTCGACAAAAATCTTCTCGAACTCGCGGATTTTCGCCGCCTCGGAATTGGTCTTCGCAATCACCTTGTTGATATCCGCCACGATGGCATCAACCAACCGTTTCGCGCCATCGGCTGTCATCGCCATGGCGGGCGCGCCCCATACCGCCACTGCCGCGCCTGCGGTCAGGCCGGTCATCACGGTGCGGCGGTTGGGGTTATTGTGCGTCGGGGTCTGCATAAGGGTCACCATATGGGTCATCGTAGGGATCGACATAGGCGCTACCATCGTCCTCGCCAAGTTCATAGCGGCGGTTTTGCAAGTAGATGGCGCGCGCCTGTGCATAGCTGTCGGCACTTTCATAAAGGATCGAATCAATCGTTTCCGAATATCGCCCCCTGTCGCCCAGCTTTGAGGTCAGGCCAGCCACAGTGCCAACATATTTCTCCGGGCTGTCCAGCACATAAGAAAGCGGATTGGTAAACAGGTCAACCACCTTGCCCGCCGCGTCACGCTCGGTCGAGGGGCCAAGCACCGGCAACTCTACATAGGCACCTTCCGGCACGCCCCAAACCGCAAGCGTCTGGCCGAAATCGGCCTTCTTCTCGTAAATCCCGAACTCCCCCGCCGGATCGGCCAACCCGCCAAACCCAACGGTCGTGTTCACCGCAAACCGCAGCGTGTTCTTCAACGCGCCCCCAAGATCACCCTGCAACAGGTTGTTCACGATGGTGCTTGGCAGGCTCAGGTTGGAGGCAAAATAGCCGACCGAATCTTCTATCGGGTCCGGCAGGAATGAACTGACGCCCTTGCCCGTGGGCCGGATCAACGCCTTGTCGAGCGCAAGATTCAATTCATGATTACTGCGATTTGTTTGCTCATAGGGGTCAAAAATTCCGTCCGGTGCCTGCCCCGGTCCGGGCGTGCTACACGCCGCCAGTGTCACCAGCAGCACCAAACCTGCGGCGCCGAATGCGCGTGGGCGCAGTCGCATCAACCTGATTTCCGCAAAAACACGCAATTATTGTTCCAATCCGTCTTCTCGGTAATGGATATGCAATCGATTGCGCCGTATAACCTACCCCAAGCCAAAGCTTCAACGGTGGATGTGGCAAAACCGCGACATCCGCCCAGAGGTTGATTGGTCCGTCCGCCCGGTTGCATCCGGGCCGCACACCGGAACGCGTTAATGCCCATGCGCCCGACACATCCCCAATCCCATGCACCCGGCCTTGCCGAACTGTGTGCCGCGCGCCGCCAAAGCCGCGGTCTTTTCTGGGCGGCAGGCCTGTTCGGCGTATTCGTCAACCTGCTGATGCTGACCGGCCCACTTTATATGCTTCAGGTCTATGATCGCGTGCTTGGCTCCCGGTCCATCGCCACGCTCACCGCTCTTACGGCTCTGGTCGCCTTTCTCTATACAATCCATGCCCTGCTTGAATTTGCCCGTGGCCGGATCATGGCCCGCGCCGGTGCCCGGTTTCAGGCCCGGTTGGATGGCCGTGTCTTCGATGCGGTTCTGCGCAAATCCGCCACTGGCCGCCACTCCGAAACCGCAAGCAACCTTGCCGATCTCGAAGCAGTGCAACGGTTGATGGCCTCTCCCGCTCTGCTCGCGCTCGGTGATGTGATCTGGACCCCGCTTTTCCTCATTGGCGTATTCGTGTTTCACCCATGGCTCGGCACATTGGCGCTTTTGGGCGGCGGTAGCCTGATTTTGATCGCCATCCTTAACCACGCCGCCACCCGCGCCCCGCTGCGCCGTATCGCCCACGCTGCAAGCAGCACCCAAACGATGACAGTCCAGTTGCGTGAAGAAGCGCAAACCGTGCTTTCGCTCGGAATGCGCGGGGCCGCCTTTCAACGCTGGAAACCGGGCCGAAACGCCACGCTTGCCGCGCAAATGCAGGCGACAGATTACTCCGGCGCGCTTACCGCATTGTCGCGGGCGCTGCGGCTGTTGCTGCAATCGGCCATGCTCGGGCTGGGGGCTTTGCTGGTGTTGCGCGGCGATGTTTCCGCCGGGGCAATGATCGCCAGCTCGATCCTGCTTGGCCGGGCATTGGCCCCGGTCGAACAGGTCATCGCCCAATGGCCGGTGGTTGAGCGTGGCCGCACCGGCTGGCGCGCGCTCGCCGCCTTGCTGTCCGAAATACCCGCTGAGCGCGAACGCACCGCGCTGCCCCGCCCGCGCGCCCTGCTCGATCTGCACCAAGTCACCGTTCTGCCGCCGGGGCAGTCCACTGCAACCCTGCGCATGCTCTCGTTGCGTATTGAGCCCGGCACCGCGCTTGGCGTTATCGGCCCCTCGGGCGCGGGCAAATCCACGCTGGCGCACGCGCTCACCGGGGTCTGGCGCCCGGCCGGGGGCCATATCCGTCTCGATGGGGCAACGCTTGATCAATACGCACATCAGGCCCTTGGCAGCTATATCGGCTACTTGCCTCAGCGGGTGCAGTTCTTCGACGGCACGATTGCCGAAAACATCGCCCGCCTCTCCCGCGCGCCAGACGATGCAAAAGTCATCGAAGCCGCGCAGAAAGCCGATGCACATGAAATGATCCTCGCCCTTCCACAAGGCTATGACACACCGCTCTCGATGGCGGGCGGGCGGCTCTCAGGGGGCAAATGCAACGCATCGGGCTGGCCCGCGCCCTTTACGACGATCCGGTGCTTGTGGTGCTTGATGAACCCAACGCCAACCTCGACAATGCAGGCACCGTCGCGCTGAACAAGGCGGTCCGCTCGCTCAAAGCTGCGGGCCGCTCGGTCATCATCATGGCGCACCGCCCCGCCGCCATTCAGGAGTGCGATTTGCTGTTGATGCTGGAGGCAGGTGCGCGCACTGCGTTTGGCCCGCGCGACGCAGTGCTGCGCGAAAAAGTGGTGAACACCGCCAACATCACGCCCCCCGACACAAGTCGACCCGCAACCCCGAAGCGCAACCCGGAGCGCGACCCTGATGCCCCCTTCCGCCCCAGATGAAGCAGAACCGGTTCACCGATGGTCTGCCCGGTTTCCACTGGCAGTCGGGTACATTGGCCTGCTGGCCCTTGTCGGCGGTTTTGGCACATGGGCCAGCCTCACAACCCTCGCCGGCGCAGTCATCGCTCCGGGGCAAATCGAACTCGAACAGAACCGTCAGGTCGTGCAGCATCCCGATGGCGGCGTGGTGACGGAAATCCTGATCCGCGAAGGCGAAAAGGTCGCGGCGGGCCAACCGCTGATCCGGCTCGACGGTGCCGACCTTGGCTCACAAAAGGCCATCCTGCTTTCCGAGCTTTTTGAAATCATGGCCCGGCGTGCCCGCCTCACCGCCGAACGCGATAGCGCATCAATCCCCACCTTCGATGCCGAACTTCTGGCACGTGCCACCACCGACCCGAACACCCGCGCTCTCATGCAGGGCCAAACGGCCCTGATGCGCGCCCGCACCATATCCCTCGCCCGACAATCCGCACAGCTTTCACAACAGCGCGAACAACTCTCAAAGCAAATTGCCGGGGTCGACGCCCAATCCACCGCCCTCAACACACAGCTTGGCCTTATCGACCGGGAACTTGCGGCACAAAAAACATTGCGCACCAAAGGCCTCGCCCAAGCGTCCCGCCTCCTCGCACTTGAGCGTGAGCAGGCCAGCCTCCAAGGCAGCATGGGGGAACTTGCCGCCAGAAAAGCACAAACCAAGGCGCGCATCGCGGAGATTGAAATCAGCATTCTCAAACTCGGAACGGACCGGCGCGAGGCCGCGATTTCGCAATTGCGCGACCTGCACCTGCGCGAAACCGAACTGCGTGAAAAGCGCCGCGCGCTCGACAAACGCATTGCCCGGCTCGAAATCACCGCGCCCGGTTCCGGCGTGGTCTATGATCTCAACGTCTTCGCCCCGCGCTCCGTGATCCGCCCGGCCGAGCCATTGCTATATCTCGTCCCGCAAGATCGCCCATTGGTGATTACCGTGCGCATCAACCCGATCCATATCGAAACGGTTTATGTCAATCAGCCCGTCACCCTGCGGTTCTCGTCCTTCAATCAACGCACGGCCCGCGATCTTTTCGGCCACATCACCACCATCTCCGCCGATGCCTTTCAGGATGAAACCACCCGCACCGCCTATTACCGCGCCGAAATCGCGCTCGACACCGGAGAGCTTGCCAAGCTGCCCGCAGGCACGTCACTCCTCCCCGGTATGCCGGTCGAGGCGTTTATCCGCACCGATGACCGCACTCCGCTGTCTTACCTGCTGCACCCGTTCACCGTGTATTTCTCCAAAGCATTCCGCGAAAGCTGATCGGCATCTCGCCTTTGCCCGCCAATTGCACTAGCGTCGCCGCGACTCGCCACACAGCAGAACGGAGCCCTGCCCATGTCCAAGATCGAAGCCCGCCTCAAGGAACTCGGTGTAACCCTACCCGCCGCCCCCGCGCCCGCCGCCAATTACGTGCCGTTCGTGCAAGTCGGCGATCTGGTGTTCGTCTCGGGCCAGATCTCGCAGCAAAACGGCACCCTGATCACCGGCAAGGTCGGTGCTGATCTCACCACCGAAGAAGGGGCCGCCGCCGCTAAAACCTGTGGCATCGGCCTTCTGGCACAGGTCAAGGCCGCCTGCGGTGGTGATCTTGACCGTCTCGTGCGGGCTGTAAAACTCTCCGGTTTTGTCAATTCCACACCCGATTTCACCGAACAGCCGCAAGTCATCAATGGCTGCTCGGATTTTCTGGTCGAAGCGTTGGGAGACGCCGGGCAGCATTCCCGCGCCGCCGTTTCCGCTGGTGCGTTGCCGCTCAACGTCGCCGTGGAAATCGAGGGCATTTTCCAGATTTCCTGAGGCAAGACGCACCATGCCGCTCTCCGCCGCCTTGCCGATGGTCCCGCTTGACCCGGCCTTCCTCGCGCGCCCGATTGCCCATCGGGCGCTGCATGACAAGGCGCATCGCCGCCCGGAAAATTCCCGCGCCGCCATCCGGGCGGCAATCGCACGCGGCTACGGGATCGAGATCGACCTGCAACTCTCGCTCGACGGTGAAGCGATGGTGTTTCACGATTCCGAGCTATCCCGCCTCACCCGCGAACATGGGCCAATAGGCCAGCGCACAACCGATGAACTGACCGGCATCGCGCTCAGGCACAGCAATGGCGAAACCATCCCCACCTTGCCCGAAATCCTTTCCCTGATCGGCGGGCGGGTGCCTCTGATGATCGAAATAAAGGATCAGGACGGCGCGATGGGTGCGAATGTCGGCCCGCTCGAACTGGCCACAGCCGACGCGCTGATCGACTATCCCGGCCCGGTCGCCTGCATGTCGTTCAATCCTCATTCCGTGGCCATGATCGGCCAGCTTTCTCCTGACATCGCCCGTGGTCTGATCACCTGCGGCTATACGGCGGAGGACTGGCCGGACCTGCCGGCAACAACCCGCGTCCACCTGCGCAAGATTGCCGATTATACCACACTCGGCGCCAGCTTCGTCTCCCACAACGCAAACAACCTGCACAATCCGCGCCTGCAAGAACTGCGTGATCTTGGCGCGGTGATTCTCACCTGGACTGTCACATCCCGCAATCAGGGGGCGCGCGCCCTGCTCTGGGCCGATAACATCACGTTCGAAAATTACCTCGCCTGAAGGCCTCCAAATTGTCGCGCCCGACCGCCACCGCCTTGCCCCTGCCCGGCCGAACCCCGATATTGCCTGTATGGACAGCGAAGCCGCCCTCGAAATCCGCGCCCACGCCAGCCTCTCGGACATCCCCGCGCCCGAGTGGGACGCCTGCGCCTGCGCCGAGGCCATTGACGGCGCGCGCCCCTTCGATCCCTTCACCACGCACCGCTTCTTGTCCGCGCTCGAACAAAGCGGCTCGGTTGGCCCCGGCACCGGCTGGCAGCCGCATTACCTCACCGCCCATCTCGATAGTGAAATGATCGCCTGCGCCCCGCTTTACGGCAAATCGCACTCCCAAGGTGAATACATCTTCGATCATAATTTCGCCCACGCGTTTGAGCGGGCAGGCGGGCAATATTACCCGAAGTTTCAGATCGCCGTGCCGTTCACCCCCGCCACCGGGCGCCGCCTGCTGGTCAAACCCGGCTTTGACTCGGTTGGCCGCTCCGCCCTTGTTCAGGGGGCAGTTCAGCTTGCCAACCGGAATGAGATAAGCTCCCTTCACATCACCTTCTGCACCACAGCCGAGGCCGAGGCCGGGCAGGGAATGGGCCTGTTGCACCGCACGACCCAGCAATTCCATTGGGCCAACAACGGCTATAGTGATTTCGATGCCTTCCTCGCGCAGCTTTCCTCGCGAAAGCGCAAAAACATCCGCAAGGAACGCGCGCAAGCACAAGCGTTTGGCGGGCGCATCCTCGCGCTCACGGGTGATGCCATCCAGCCCGAACACTGGGATGCCTTCTGGCAATTCTATCAGGATACCGGCGCGCGCAAATGGGGCGCGCCCTATCTCTCGCGCCAATTCTTTGACATCGCACAGGAAACCTTGCGCGATGACATCCTATTGGTGCTTGCCGAACGTGACGGGCGCTATGTCGCGGGGGCGCTCAATTTTATCGGGCAGGAAACCCTTTTCGGCCGCTACTGGGGCTGCACCGAACACCACCCCTGCCTGCATTTCGAACTGTGCTATTATCAGGCCATCGACTATGCCATCACCCACGGGCTTGCCCGCGTGGAAGCAGGGGCGCAAGGTGAACACAAGCTGGCGCGCGGCTACCTGCCCACCGAATGTCACGCGCTGCACTGGTTCGCCGATCCGGGCTTTGCCGAGGCGGTCGCGCATTACCTGCAAGCAGAGCGCGACGCCGTCACCGAAGAAATCGAAGTGCTGACGGGCTATGGCCCGTTCCGCAAATCCAACGAGGAGGACCACGATTGATTGAACTGCTTTCAGATACCGCCCGCGAAAGCCTTCTGCCGCCGCTGTTTGAATCCGGCTGGTCAGTGGACGAAGGCCGCGATTCGCTTACCAAAACCTACAAGTTCGAGGATTTCACCGAAGCGTTCGCGTGGATGACCCGCGCCGCGCTCTGGGCCGAAAAATGGGGCCATCACCCGGAATGGAGCAATGTCTACAACCGCGTGACCGTGACACTGACAACCCATGACGCGGGCGGGCTTTCGTCGCTCGACGCCAAATTGGCGCGCAAACTCGACAAGCTCTGAGTCGCTTTGCAGAGCAGGCGGCAGCGCCGCTCAAATTAAGGCAGCGGGGGCGTCCAGCCCCGCCGCGCCCGCCCCTCTCCACGGGCGGGCGCGACGGTGGCTATCAAATCTTTGGCGCGGGCGGTATCAGTTCCGCCGCTCTCTCAGATCGCCGCGAGCAGGGCTTCGCCGCCCGACGTCCCACAGGTTCCCGGCGATTCCTCGGCATGGAGCACCTTGACCACCCCGTCTTCGGCCATCAGCGCATAGCGTTGCGACCGCCCAAGCAGGCCCGCAGGTGCGGCGTCAAAATCCATGCCCAGCGCCTTCGTGAAAGCGCCATCGGCGTCTGACAGCATGGTGATGCCTGCCTTGGTTGCGCCGGTCGCCTCGCCCCAGGCCTGCATCACGAACGGATCGTTGACCGCGACGCAGATCACCTCGTCCACACCTTTCTCTGCCAGTTGGTCCTTCACTCTGACAAAGCTCGGAACATGCTCTGAATGGCAGGTCGGCGTATAGGCACCGGGCACCGCAAAGATCACCACCTTGCGGCCCTCAAGCTTGCCTTGCAACTCGACCGCTTCCGGCCCACCGGCCCCAAGTGCCATCAATCTGCCTTCCGGTAGCTTTTCTCCTGTTTTGATAGCCATGACTCGCTCCTTTCAAGCGTTGCGTTTGGTCTGCCTCAGGTTATACGTTCAGCCCGGACACGCAATCGGCAAAGGGGGCTTGATGTCTCACATCGTGGTTATCGGCGCAGGACAGGCCGGCGCATCGCTCGTCGCCAAGCTGCGCAGCGAAGGGTTTGACGGGCGCATCACGCTAATCGGCGAAGAATCCGCCCCTCCCTATCAACGCCCGCCTCTCTCCAAGGCGTATCTGCTGGGTGATATGGAGCTTGAAAGGCTCTTCCTGCGCCCCGAAAGCTACTATGGCGAAAATGACATTGACCTGCGCCTTGATACCGCCGTCAATGCCATTGACCCGGCAAAGCACGAGATCACGACGACCGCCGGTGAAACCATCGCCTATGACATGCTCGCCTTCACCACCGGCTCGGTTCCCCGCCGCCTGCCCGCGGCCATCGGCGGCGCGCTGGACAACGTGTTTGTGGTGCGCACCCTCGCCGATGTCGATGCCATGGCCACACAGTTTGCCAGCGGCGCGCGCGTGCTGATCGTCGGCGGCGGCTATATCGGCCTCGAAGCCGCTGCCGTCGCCGCCAAAAAAGGGCTGAGCGTCACGCTGGTTGAAATGGCCGAGCGTATCCTGCAACGGGTCGCGGCACCGGAAACCTCGGCTTATTTCCGCGATTTGCACCACGGCCACGGCGTTGATATCCGCGAAGGCATCGGGCTGGAACGGCTCACCGGCGAAACCCGCGTCACCGGCGCCGTGCTGTCCGATGGCAGCGAGGTGCCGCTCGATTTCGTCATCGTCGGCGTCGGTATCGCCCCGAACACCGCCCTTGCCGAACTGGCCGGGCTTGAGATCGACAACGGCATCAAGACCGACGCCCATGGCCGCACCTCCGATCCGCATATCTGGGCGGCGGGCGATTGCGCTTCCTTCCCCTATCGCGGCCGCCACATCCGGCTTGAATCCGTGCCCAACGCAATTGATCAGGCCGAATGCGTGGCCTGCAACATGCTGGGCGCTGGCGCGGATTATGCTGCAAAACCGTGGTTCTGGTCCGATCAGCACGACGTGAAGCTGCAAATTGCCGGGCTGAACACCGGCTATGACCACGTGGTCACCCGCGAGGGCGGCAAACCCGGTGCCAGATCGTTCTGGTATTACGCGGGTGAAACCCTTCTGGCGGTCGATGCGATGAACGACCCACGCGCCTATATGATTGGCAAGCGCCTGATCGAGGCCGGAAAATCACCCGCCCCCGCAATCATCGCCGATCCCGAAGCCGATCTGAAATCCCTGCTATAATGCCGCGCACCCTTTCTTCATGCGGATAATCGGCGGGGCATACCGTGGCCGCGCTCTGGCTCCGGTCGGCAAAGGCGATGCAGGTGCGCATCTGCGCCCGACAACCGACCGCACCCGCGAAAGCCTGTTCAACATGCTCACCGGCGGCCGCTTCGGTGATCCGCTCACCAACGCCCGTGTGCTCGACCTTTTTGCCGGCACCGGCGCGTTGGGGCTTGAGGCGCTGTCACGCGGGGCCGCGCAGGCCACATTTGTCGATGACGGCCGCAAGGCGCAAACCCTGATCGGCAAAAACATCGCGCTGTGCAACGCTAAGAGCCAATCGGAAATTTTCCGCCGCGACGCCCGCAAGCTCGGCCCCTGCCCTTCGCCGCCCTTTTCGCTCATCTTCCTCGACCCGCCCTATGGCAAGGGCTTGGGCGAAACCGCACTTGCCGCCGCATTTGATAACAACTGGATCGCCCCCGGCGCGCTTGTCGTCTGGGAGGAAAGCGCGCCAATCACCGCGCCTCAGTGGCTGACCTTGCTCGATGCCCGCCGTTATGGCGACACCACGATCACCCTGCTTGAGGCCGCGCCCTGACGCCGCTCAAACCGAATAGGTCGGGTGAAACGTGCCCGCCGGTGACAGCGTGAAAATCTCCACCCCGTCCGCCGTCACGCCAACCGAATGCTCAAACTGCGCGCTCAGCGATTTGTCACGCGTCACCGCTGTCCAGTCATCGGCCAACACCTTGGTTTCAGGGCGACCCAGATTGACCATCGGCTCAATCGTGAAAAACATGCCCTCTTCCAGCACCGCGCCGGTGCCCGCGCGGCCATAGTGCAGCACGTTGGGCGGCGCGTGAAACACCCGGCCCAACCCATGCCCGCAGAAATCGCGCACCACACTCATCCGGTGCGCCTCCACATAAGCCTGTATGGCGTGGCCGATATCGCCAAAGGTATTGCCCGGCTTTACCGCCTCAATCCCTTTGAACAGCGAATCATGCGTCACCTGAATAAGCCGCTCCGCCTTGCGTGACAGCTTACCGGCCACATACATCCGGCTGGTATCACCGAACCAACCATCGACAATCACGGTCACGTCGATATTCAAAATATCGCCATCCTTAAGCGTCTTGGGGCCGGGAATACCGTGACAAACCACATGGTTGATGCTGATGCAGGACGCGTGCTTGTAGCCCTTGTAACCGATCGTGGCCGAGGTCGCCCCGGCGGCATTCACCTTCTCTTCGATCAGCCGGTCAATCTCTGCGGTGGTCTGGCCGGGGAAAACATGCGCGGCGATCTCGTCAAGGATACGCGCCGCCAACGCGCCCGCCTTGTGCATGCCCGCATAATCTGCCGCTTCATAAATGCGGATTCCGTCCTTGGTCATACGCCCACGATGCGTCTGGTTCACCGGCCCGATCCTTCGCTCATTTCCGTTGCCTTGGCCCTATTTAAGACAGAACGCCCCCAAGAACCAGTACCACCGCTGCGCCATCACCGCACACCTTTCATGCCACGAACGCCACCGCCCGGCGCAGGAAATCTCCTCGGGCGAGATTGCGCAGTCAAAGGCAAGCACCTCAACCCCGGCAGCCCGCGCAAGCCGCAGCCCTTCGGCATAGGCCGGGTCAATATCGGCAGCAATCCCCACCCGGCTGCAATCTGTGCGCTGCACCAGATAAAGCATCACCGCCCGCGCCCCGCCCTGCGCCACGCGGCTCAATTCTTGCAGGTGTTTCAACCCACGCGCCGTCTTTGAATCCGGGAACTCCGCCAACCCCGCCGCACGGCAAAGCGTCACCGACTTCACTTCCACATATGTATCCGGCCCCGCCCCCGAGAGCAGAAAATCCACCCTGCTCGCCTCTCCATATCTGACCTCCGGGCGCACTGTCGGCGCACGCAATCCCGGCACCTCCCCGGCCATCAAGGCCGCCTTCAACGCCCGGTTCGGCACGCTCGTATCCACCCCGGTAAAATGCCCGTTCTCATGATCGACCAGCCGCCAGCCATATTTCAGCTTCTTTTTCGGGTCGTCATTGGGTTCCACCCAAATCTTCATCCCCGGCTCGGCCAGCCCCATCATCGAGCCGGGATTAGCGCAATGCGCCACCACCTCGCGCCCGTCCTCCAGCCGTATATCGGCCAGAAACCGTTTGTAGCGCCGGATCAGCCGCGCTGGCTCAAGTGGGGTTTGAAACCGCATGGCCCAAGGCCTATACGTGCATGGAGCGCCGTTCAAGGAACCCTCCCATGCCAAACCCAACCGCAGCCATGCTTGTCATCGGGGATGAAATCCTGTCCGGGCGCACCCGCGATGCAAACCTGCACTATCTTTCGGGGCAACTCACCAAACACGGCATCGACCTGCGCGAAGCCCGCATCGTCTCGGACGACGCGGATGCGATCATCAACGCGGTCAAGGCGCTCTCAGATGGCTTTGCCCATGTCTTCACCTCCGGCGGGATCGGCCCGACCCATGACGACATCACCGCCGACGCCATCGCCGACGCCTTTGGCCGCGCTATCGACGTGCGCGACGATGCGCGCGCCATTTTGGAGGCACATTACCAACGCACCGGCACCGAATTGAACGAAGCCCGCCTGCGCATGGCTCGCATTCCCGATGGGGCTACCCTGATCGACAACCCGATCTCCGCCGCACCGGGGTTCACCATTGAAAACGTGCATGTCATGGCCGGCGTGCCGCAGATTTTCGAAGCCATGGTTGCCTCCGTCCTGCCAACCCTGACCGGCGGCGCGCCGCTGCTCTCGCAATCGCTACGGATCGAGCGCGGTGAGGGCGAAATTGCCGGTCCTCTGCGCGCGCTGGCCCAAGCCCACCCGACGCTGTCCATCGGCTCCTACCCTTATGCCCATTCCGGCAGCTTTGGCGCGCATATCGTGATCCGCGGCCATGACGGTGCCGAAATAGCCACCGCCATGCAAGAACTGACCGAGATGTTCCCCGAATGACCCTACCCGATATCCAGCAACTCTATGACGTGATCGACGGCACATGGCCCGCCGCCCGCTATGCCCGCTGTGGCCCGTTCACCCTGCGCGAAGGCGCGGGTGGCGGGCAGCGGGTTTCGGCCGCCACAACCGACACCCCCACCACCAAGGCCGAGATTGACGCCGCCGAAGCCGCAATGCACGCCATGAACCAGCCGTCGATCTTTATGATCCGCGCCGGGCAGAGCGCTCTCGACCACCAGCTAGAGGCACGCGGTTACCCAATCGTCGATCCGGTCAATCTCTATGTCTCCCCGGTGACAGCCCTGATGGCAGAGCCGGTTCCCCCCGTTACCGCAATCCCGGTCTGGGAACCGCTGGCGATACAGCGCGACATCTGGGCCGCAGGCGGTATCGGGCCGGGACGGATCGCAGTAATGGAACGCGCTGCGCAGCCGAAAACCGCCATTGTCGCACGCTGGAACAATCATCCGGGCGGGTGCGCCTTTATCGGCATCCATGCGCGGATCGCCATGCTGCATGCGCTTGAAATCCTGCCCTCACAACGCAAGCAGGGGCTGGGCAAATGGATCATGCGGCGCTCCGCGTTTTGGGCCGCCGAAAACGGTGCCGCCTATTTTTCGGTGGTCTGCACCCAAGCCAACGAGGGCGCCAACGCGCTTTATACATCTCTCGGGATGGCCCTTGCCGGGCAATATCATTACCGTAAACTCGACACCGCCTAACAGGAGCATCGCCGTCATGTCCAAAGCCAAGCAGCCCACCGCTCTTAATCTGCCAATGGTCGACCCGTTGCCCGCCGACACGCAGAAATATTTCGATGTCTGCGATGAAAAACTGGGCCTCATTCCCAACGTGCTACAGGCTTATGCTTTCGACATCGACAAGCTGAACGCCTTCACCGGCCTTTACAACGACCTGATGCTTGCCCCCTCTGGCCTGTCCAAGCTCGAACGCGAAATGATCGCCGTGGCCGTCTCTTCGATCAACAAATGCTTCTACTGCCTCACCGCGCACGGACAGGCCGTCCGCGCGCTTTCGGGTGATCCCATGCTCGGCGAAATGATGGTGATGAACTGGCGCACCGCCGATCTTGACGCGCGCCAATACGCGATGCTCGAATTTGCCGAAATGATCACCGTTGAAAGCCACAAGATCGAAGAGGCCGACCGCCAGAAACTGCGCGATACTGGCTTTTCCGACCGTGACATCTGGGACATCGCCAATGTTGCCGGGTTCTACAACATGTCCAATCGCGTTGCCTCGGCCACTGATATGCGCCCGAATGACGAATACCACGCGCAAAATCGCTAAGGTGTTGCAGCGGGGCGCACGCGGCACCTGTCTGGTCGCGCTGCTATCTCTGTTCGCCGCCACCAGCGCCACCGCGGTTGAGCTTGCCCTGCCCGGCAACGCTCGTGAAACTGCGCGCAGTTCCGCCAATCCCGATAGCTACGCCCTGCCAATCGCACCCTATGCCAATGGCGAATTGCCCGCCCTCAACACCGAAGGCCGCGTCACCCGCGCCGCGTGGCGCGTTGGCGTGCATGGCATCACCACGCTACAATTGCTCAAACCGCTGCGCGATCAACTCACCGCTGCGGGATTCGACATCGTATTCGAATGTGAAGCCGCAAAATGCGGCGGCTTCGATTTTCGCTTTGCACTCAAGGTCTTCCCAGAACCCGACATGCATGTCGATCTCTATGATTACCGTTTCCTGTCCGCCGTGCATGACGATGGTGCCAAAGCTGGCGAACAGGTCGGAATTCTGGTCAGCCGCTCACAGAATGCAGGCTTCATTCAAATCACCTTCGTCACCTCCGCCGCGGATGAGGCCCTCACCACCTCATCGGACGGCAAACTTGCTACCCCGCTCGGCAAACCCGGCACGCCTGTCGCAAACCCCGCCGCTCTGCCGCTCGTCCAACAACTCGGAACCCGTGGCCACGCGGTGCTTTCCGATCTTACCTTCGCAACCGGCTCCTCCGATCTGGGTGAAGGAAACTTCGCCTCGCTCGCCGCGCTGGCAAAATGGCTAAACGCCAACCCCGCCCGCCGCATCGCGCTGGTCGGCCATACCGATGCCGTGGGCGCACTTGATGGTAACATTGCGCTTTCCAAACGCCGCGCCGCGTCGGTGCGCGAACGCCTAAGCGGCACCCTTGGCGTGCCACGCGCCCAGATGGAGGCCGAAGGCATCGGCTATCTCGCGCCGATCGCCAGCAACCTCACCGCCGAGGGCCGCAAGCAAAATCGCCGTGTCGAAGCCGTGCTGCTAAGTGCCGAATAGCGCAAGTAGGCATTCCCGTGTTACGCTCGGTGATCTGGCTGATCGGCGTTGATGGTCGTCTCATGATGACGCTGGCGCAGGTCTGAACTCGCAACACCCATACCGGCGCGAAAAAAGGCCCCGGAACATATCCGAGGCCAAGTTGGTTGCGGAAGAAACCCTCGCGGGTATCCTTGGGAAAACCGTCATTTCAAGGGGTGTTACCAGTCGTTCGGCCCTATATGGCCAAATGACTGCACCAAAAAGTCGATGAACGCGCGCACCTTCGGTTGGGTAAACCGGCCCGGCGGGTACACCGCGTAAATGCCCTGCATCTCAACCGGCAGATCGGGAATCACATCTTCCACCAGCCCCTGCTTCACCGCATCGGCGTAAAGGAAGCTCGGCAGATAGGCGATCCCAAGCCCGGAAATCGCCGCATTGAGCAGGCTTTGGCCATCATTCACACTCAGCCCACCTGCGGTGCGCACCTGCCGTTTTTCGCCCGACGGCGCCGTCAGCTTCCAGACATTGCCCGAAGACTGGCTGGAATAGTGCAAAAGCTTATGTTCGTTCAATTCGTCAATCTTGCCCGGCCGCCCGTGACGCTCAAAGTATTTCGGGCTGGCAATCATCCGCTTGGTGGTTTCGGTCAGCTTTCGCGCCCGCAGCGTGCTGTCTTCCAGCTCACCAATACGGATCGCCATGTCAAAGCCTTCGCTGATCAACTCCACATAGCGGTTGTTAAGCACCATGTTGACCGTAATATCCGGGAATTCCGCCAGAAACTCACCCAGAACCGGCGACAGAAGGTTAACCCCGAAATCCGTCGCCACTGAAATCCTAAGCAACCCCGATGGATCGCTTTGCATCGAAGACACCAGCGCATCCGCTTCACCGGCATCGTTCAGCACACGCCGCGCCCGGTCATAATAAGCAAGGCCAATCTCGGTCGGGCTGACCCGGCGTGTGGTGCGGTTCAACAACCGCGCCCCAAGCCGCGCTTCAAGGCTTGAAACATGCTTTGAGACGGCGGATTTCGAAATCCCCATCTTCTTGGCAGCATCGGTAAAGCCACCCTGATCCACAACCATGGCGAAGGCTTCCATTTCCGTCAGGCGGTCCATGCTCATCTACCTCTACGTCTTGTTCGTTGCAGAGGATATGCCGCCGGAATGGGGCAGAATACGGGCGCTTGTTGGATAATATCAGGGTTTGTCAGTGATCGTTCAGTGTAGAGAAACGACAAAACAAGTCGCCGCATGCCGAATAATCCGCCGCGCTCTCACGCTACCATCTGTTCGGCTTTCTTCAGATCGACACTGACAAGCTGGCTGACGCCCTGTTCCTGCATCGTCACCCCGAAAAGCCGGTCCATCCGGCTCATCGTCACCGCATGGTGGGTGATAACCAGAAACCGCGTGTCCGCCCGGTGCGTCATCTCATCAAGCATGTCGCAAAACCGCGTCACGTTCGCATCGTCCAGCGGCGCATCCACCTCGTCAAGCACACAGATCGGTGCCGGATTGGCAAGGAACACGGCAAAAATCAACGCCATCGCAGTCAACGTCTGCTCGCCGCCCGACAAAAGGCTCAGTGTCGACAGTTTCTTGCCCGGCGGCTGGCACATGATTTCAAGGCCCGCCTCAAGCGGATCATCGCTTTCCACCAGAACCAGATTGGCCTCCCCGCCGCCAAACAGATGCGTGAACAGCAGTGCGAAATTCTCGTTCACCTGCTCGAACGCGGTCAGCAACCGCTCGCGGCCCTCCCGGTTCAGGCTGGCAATCCCGTTGCGCAAGGTGCGGATCGCCTCTTCCAGATCGGCTTTTTCCTTCACCAAGGTGTCATGTTCCGTGGCAACCTCGCGGGCGTCCTCTTCGGCGCGCAGGTTCACAGCACCCAGCGCGTCACGCTGCCGCTTCAGCCGGTTCACATCCGCCTCTATCGTTTCGGCGGCGGGCATCTTGTCCGGTTCCGCCGCAAGAGTCTCCAGAAGCTCCGCCGGGCTGCATTCCTGATCCTCGGCAATCCGCTCCTCGGCATAGGCCACCGTCTCGGCGGCGGCATCGTTGCGCGCCTCCGCTCGCGCCCGCGCCTCGCGCGCCTCCCCGGCCGCGCGCTCCGCATCGCGCTCTGCCACCACCGCATCGCGCAAAGCCGTTTCCGCCGCGGCCAAAGCATCCGCCGCCGCGCGCCGCCGCGCCTCGGCTTCCTCTATGGCCGATGAAAGCTCATCACGTTTGGCGGCAATCTCCTCTGGCGCCGCATTGGCCTCTTTCAACTCCGCTTCCGAAGCCTCCTTGCGCTCGGCCAGTTCCGCAATCCGCTTGCCCGCCGTCTCCAGCCGGTGCCGCCAGCCAGAGACCTCCTTGGTCACTTCCTGAGCGCGCTTCAACCGGGCTTCGCCCTCGCGCTTCAACTCGTCATGCGCCGAACGGCGTGACATCATCGTGATCCGCGCCGCCTCGACGGTCATCTTCACATCTTCCACCTGCGCCCGCGCCGCCTCCAGATCGCCCAGATCGGAAACTCCCTTCTCGGCCTCCGTCTTCTGCTTGCGCGCGCCCATCGCCTCTTCTTCATGGCGTTTCACCGCCAGCCCAAGGCTTTCCAGCCGCGACCCGGCAAGGTTGCGATCCGCTTCGGCCCGGCTCAGCGCGCGCGCCGCATCATTCATCGCCTTGTCGGCTTCGCGCCGCGCCAGCCGTGCCTGCCGGTCCGCTTCGGTCAACTCCGCAAGCCGCTGCTGCAAGCTTTCATGCGCCTGCTTCGCGCCCATCGCCCGCGCCGTGGCGGCTTCCATCTGCTGTTTCAGCGCCTCCAGCCGGTTGATCTGCTGCAAGCGCAGCGCCGCCGCACTCGGCGCGTCCTCGGCCCAAGCGCGGTAACCGTCCCAGCGCCAAAGATCGCCCTCGGTCGACACCAGCCGCTGTCCGGGTTGCAACTCCGCCTGCAAGCGCGGGCCTTCTTCCGGGTCGACCAGCCCAATTTGCCCCATGCGCCGCACCAACACCTCGGGGACCGAGACAAAGTTGCTCAGCGCGACCACCCCATCGGGCAGGGTTTGCGGCTCATGATACCCCGGCAACAACGCCCAGCCGGACGGCCCGTCTTCCTCAACCTCCGGCGCGCGCAGGTCATCCGCGAGCGCCGCGCCCAGCGCCTTCTCATAACCGGCATTCACTTGCAGCCGGTCAAGGATCTGCCCGCCTTCCGCCGTATCGCGCTCAACCAGTCGGGCAAGCGCCGTCGCCTCCGCCGAAAGCGCGTTCACCTCACCTTCGGCTTCGCTGCGTTCCGCCCGCGCGTCCGCCTCACGCGTCTGAGTTTCCGCCCGTGCGGTCTCCGCCT
The DNA here is from genome assembly GCF_034555965.1 of Aquicoccus sp. G2-2. Classification (GTDB taxonomy): domain Bacteria; phylum Pseudomonadota; class Alphaproteobacteria; order Rhodobacterales; family Rhodobacteraceae; genus JAYDCK01. The sequence continues at coordinate 3,330,901 of NZ_JAYDCK010000003.1, read as the reverse complement.
GCGCCAGCGCATCTTCCACTTCCTCGGCCTTGGCCATAGCGGCTTTCTCCGCCGCGCCAGCCGTGCCGAAATCGGCCTCCGCCGTGGCCAGCGCCGCTTGCGCCTCGCGCATCGCCGCCTTGGCCTTCCCGGCCTCCGCCTCGCTGCGCTCCAACGTCTTGCGACTGTCTTCCAGCAACCTGTGCGCCGAATGATGCCGCGCCGCCAGCCGGGCAACATCCTCGGTCAATTGCGAAAGCGCGCCTTCCCGATCCGACAGCACCTTGGCCGCCTCTCGCGCCGCCTCCGCTGCTGCCTCCAGCTTGTCGTCATGGCCCGCGCCCGCCTTCTCCAGCTCACGCGCTTCCCAGTCGAGCCGCTCTATCGTCTCTCCGGCATCGCGGTTCAGCCCGGATTCACGCTCCATATCGGCCGCCAACTGGCCGATTCGCCGCTTCAGCGTCTCGATCATTTCCACCGCGCGGGCTTCTTGATCCTTCAGCGTGTCGCGCTGCACCTGCAAGCGCTGCAAAATCGCCGCCGCAATCGCCTCTTCCTCGCGCAGAGGTGGCAATGCCTCGTCACGCGCCAACCGTTCCTTTGCCGCCGTCCGCGCCGCGGTTTCCGCCTGCGCCGCCGCCGATATGCGCTCTCGCAGCTCCGTCTGTGCGCGCGCCCGTGTCTCGTCCGCCTCTTTCCAACGCCGGTAAAGCAGCATCCCTTCGGCCTGACGCAGCTCCTCGCCAATCGCGCGATACCGCGCCGCCTGCTTTGCTTGCCGCGCCAGCTGGGCAAGTTGCGCGGCCAACTGTTCGATCACGTCATCAACCCGCGTCAGGTTCTGCTCCGCCCCCTTCAGCTTCAACTCCGCCTCGTGACGCCGCTGATAAAGCCCACTAATCCCTGCCGCTTCCTCCAGAATGCGCCGCCGGTTCTGCGGCTTGGCGTTGATCAACTCGGCAATCTGCCCCTGCCGCACCAGCGCCGGTGAATGCGCCCCGGTGGAGGCATCAGCAAACAGCATCTGCACATCGCGCGCCCGCACGTCCTTGCCATTGGTCTTATAGGCCGAACCAACATCGCGCGTGATCCGCCGCACGATCTCAAGCGCATCGTTGTCGTTGAACCCCGCCGGGGCCAGCCGCTCGCTATTGTCGATCAGCAAGGCCACTTCGGCGAAGTTGCGCGCCGGGCGTGTCGCCGCCCCGGCAAAGATCACGTCTTCCATCCCGCCACCGCGCATCGCGGTCGGGCGGTTTTCGCCCATCACCCAGCGCAGCGCCTCCAGCAAGTTCGACTTGCCACAGCCATTCGGCCCGACAACGCCGGTCAGCCCGTCCGCGATCACCAGATCGGTCGGATCGACGAAGCTTTTGAAGCCGGTCAGTCTGAGTTTTGAAAAGCGCACTGGGCCTGCTCGGGCTTTGTTACCATTGATTCTGGAAACTGTGCCGCCCCGCCATGCCCTGAGTCAACGGCGGAGATCAGCATCTGGCGAGTTTGCGCGGCTTATCCACAAGATATTGCGGCCAACCGCCCCACCGAACCTTTTATGCACCCAGTTTGGCGTGAATCTCATCCAGATCAATCTCACCGATTGGCATCTTGTTCGATGGATCGTTGAAATCGTATTTGAACAGGTTGAAATCCCGGTGATATATTTCCTTGATCAGATGCATCGAAAGATCGTCGAAATAATCCTCCACCGGATGCGCCCGCTTCGGCCCGTGGCCTTCGCTTTCGTTGAAACGCGGAATATCCTTCAGCGTCACTTTGTGGGGCACTTCGATCGCATCAAGCACCTGCTGCATCCCCTTGTCGAACGTCTCGGTCCAGAAAATCCTGTCATATTGCCCGCCGTTGACGATGAACGTGCTGACATGCCCGCTCATCGCGCTCCAATGAATATCCGGGTCCATCGGGCGGCGCCAACGAACCGTGTCGCGCACAAATAACAGGAAGCGCCGGAAGCTCTTGATCTGGTCAAACTCGAACCCGCTCTCCGGGTCGCCCACCTCGATCCCGTATTTCTGGATCAGCAGCGGCACCAGATTCCCGCGATACCGCTTGCCGTTACGCTGAATCCCGCAAATCTTGTCGAAAAAGCTCGACAGAATGCGGGTGTAAGGATTGCGCACACAGGTAAACGCAAAACTCTGATGCGTTTTCACATTGGCATTGATCAACGGCTGGCTTTCGGCGCGGGCCCATTTGTGCAAGCCGTCCTCCGCGTCATGAATGTCGCCATCAAAAAACGTGCCGTGATCGGAATAATACATGATCTGACCGATGGTCGAGCAGGCACATTTCGGCACCACGCGGTAAACCACGCTCTCGCTCTCCGTCATCCAGGTTCCTGGGAAACCCATCTATGCCCTGCCTCCAATGGAATTGTTTCTTGCTCTTTTGTTAGCTATAGCAAGTGGATAAACCCTAAACAAACCCTGTTTCGCACTGGCGTCACCCGTTGTTGCCATGCCGCCGCGCCGAAATGGCCTTTTGCGCCCAATTCCACACAGAATACCCTGCCGGACAAGAAAGCCGGTTTATTCAGCGCGCATTCACCTTTATCTAGGTAAACAATACTGGGCAGACGGAGCAAAACGGTCACGAAATGGCAAAAATCGCCTTCATATTGCTTTGCCACAAAGACCCGGATGCCATCATCAAGCAGGCAGAGCGGTTGACCGCCGTGGGCGATTACATGGCGATCCATTTCGATGCCAGCGCGGACCCCGTGCATTATCAACGCATCCGCGACACGCTCGATAGCAACCCGAACGTCACCTTCGCCCGCCGCCGGATCAAATGCGGCTGGGGCGAATGGTCACTGGTGCAGGCCACACTGAACGCCGTCGAAGCCGCCGTCGAAGCTTTCCCGCGCGCCACCCATTTCTACATGCTCTCGGGCGATTGCATGGCAATCAAATCCGCCGAATACGCGCATGAGTTTCTCAACCGCGAAGATGTCGATTATATCGAAAGCTTCGATTATTTCGAAAGCGACTGGATCAAGACCGGCTGGCAGGAAGAGCGCCTGATCTACCGCCACTGGTTCAATGAACGAACTCAGAAGCGTCGCTTCTATGCCATGTTCGAAATTCAGAAACGCCTCGGCCTCACCCGCAAAATCCCCGAAGACATTCAGGTCATGATCGGCTCGCAGTGGTGGTGCCTGCGCCGCCGCACAATCGAATGGATCATTGATTTCACCAAACGCCGCCGCGATGTGATGCGGTTCTTCCGCACCACCTGGATTCCCGATGAAACCTTCTTTCAGACCCTGGTGCGCCACCTCGTGCCGGAAAATGAAATCCGCTCGCGCACGCTCACCTTCCTGATGTTCACCGATTACGGGATGCCGGTGACATTCTACAACGACCACTACGATCTGCTGCTCAGTCAGGATTTCCTCTTCGCCCGTAAAATTTCTCCCGAAGCGCGCGAACTCAAACGCCGCCTTGGCCTGCTCTATGCGACCCGTGGCTGGGATTTCAAAATCTCCAACGAAGGCAGTTCCCTGTTCAAGTTTCTCACCGGGCGTGGCCGTATTGGCCGCCGCTTCGCCATCCGCTTCTGGGAAACCGAATCCACACTGGGGCGCGAACGCGAGTTGATGATCGTCCTGTGCAAGAAATGGCATGTCGCCAAACGCATGGTCGAACGCATCCGCCAGATGACCAACATTCCCTGCATCGAATACCTGTTCAACGAAGAAGCCTGCCAACTGCCCGATCTCGGCGGCATCCAGTCCACCATGGACAAGCGCCACCGCCACCGCCGCGCCCTGATGCGGATGTTGTTCGACTATTACGATACCGACCGGCTGATCATCTGTCTTGATCCCAGCAATCTCGACCTGCTGCATGATTTCTGCGGCGATCGGTCCGTCACCAGAATTCTTGAGATCGACAGCAACTTTACCGATGAATACCTGATTGGCCATGCCAAGCGGGTCGGGCTGGCGGGCGAAAAAACCCCGCAGGAAACGCTCGACCGGCTATTGCCGACGATTCGCGGCGACATGCAGTTCGAAAGCGATCAGATCAGGGATGCGAATTTCGACAACCACTACCGGTTGCGCGAATCCGAAAGCCCGCAGGTCAACGCCGACGCGCTTGAGAAATTCCTCGCCATCAGCCATGAAAAGGCGTTTGAAATCGCCCGGACAAACTATCTCTTTGCCGATTGAGGGGCTTGCCCCGCCGGGCGCAATCGCCCATATTCGCGGCGAAATCCGCCTGCCCAGGAGCATGAACATGGTCACAAAGGCCCCCGAAACCCGCATCGTGTCCCAATGGCGCGTCGCTTGCGACGGCGGTGAAGGGGCGCTCGGCCATCCCCGCGTCTGGCTCACCATTCCGGGCGAAACCGGCTTTATCGAATGTGGCTATTGCGATGCGAAATTCATCCACGAAAGCTTCAAGGACAAAGTATCATAAGCGGCTCTCGCTGCAGGTTTGACGCACAACAAAAAATCCGCACCGGATTTTTGACCGAATTTCACATCGAAATTCGCCCCTAGCCCCCCTCGCGCCGTATGGCACAACTCACTCGTCCAGACCGGGGAGTGTGACATGTCATTCGGCAAAGGCTGCCATCTGCACCTGATTGACGGTTCGGCCTTCATTTTCCGGGCCTATCACGCCCTGCCGCCGCTCACCCGCAAATCCGATGGCCTGCCGATCGGCGCCGTCGCCGGGTTCTGCAACATGCTGCAAAAATATGTCGAAGACAGCACCGGCCCGGATGCGCCGACCCATGCCGCGGTGATCTTCGATTATTCCGGCAAAAGCTTTCGCAACGATCTTTACGACCTCTACAAGGCCAACCGCCCGCCCGCGCCCGAAGAACTCGTCCCGCAATTCCCGCTGACCCGCGAAGCAACCCGCGCCTTCAACATCGCCTGTCACGAAATCGAAGGTTATGAGGCCGACGACATCATCGCCACCCTGTCCGCGCAGGCCCGCGATCTGGGCGGGCGTGTCACCATCATCTCGTCCGACAAGGATATGATGCAACTCGTCGGCGGCGGGGTGGAAATGCTCGACGCGATGAAGGCCCGCCGGATCGACCGTGATGGTGTGCTCGAAAAATTCGGCGTCCCGCCCGAGCGGGTCATCGACGTGCAGGCACTTGCCGGTGACAGCGTTGATAACGTCCCCGGCGCACCGGGCATCGGCATCAAAACGGCGGCTCTTCTGATCAACGAATACGGCGATCTTGAAACGCTGCTGGCGCGCGCGGGTGAAATCAAGCAGCCCAAGCGCCGCGAAACCCTGCTCGGGCACGCCGATCAAATCCGCCTGTCGCGCGATCTGGTCACGCTCAAACTCGACACGCCGCTTGATTTCTCCATCCACGATCTGGAGATTCGCGACCCCGAACCCGACGTGCTGCTGCCGTTTCTGGCCGAAATGGAGTTCCGCACCCTGTCAAAACGCATCGCCGACAAGCTTGGCGTCGCCGCCCCGATCATCGAAGACGCCCCGGCCCCCAGCCCCGATGCCGCGCCGGAATTTCCACCCATCGACCCGGAAAAATACGAATGCGTCCGCGACGCTGCGGCCCTTGCGCGCTGGGTTGAGCTGATCCGCAAGCGTGGCTATGTGGCGATTGACACGGAAACCACCTCGCTTGACGAAATGCGCGCCGAACTGGTCGGCATTTCGCTTGCCGTGCTCCCCGGGGAAGCCTGCTATATCCCGCTGATCCACAAGAACGGCAATTCCGATGATCTATTCGGCTCCGATGCGCTGGCTGAGGGGCAAATGCCGCTGGAAGCCGCCCTTGCCGCGCTCAAACCCGTGCTTGAGGATGATGCCATCCTCAAGATCGGCCAGAACATGAAATATGACGCGAAAATCTTCGCCAATCACGGCCTTGCAATCGCGCCCATCGACGACACCATGCTGATGTCCTACGCGCTTCATGCTGGCCTGCATGGGCACGGCATGGATACCCTTTCCGCGCGGTATCTCAACCATGAACCGATCCCGATCAAACCGCTTCTCGGGTCGGGCAAATCCGCCATCACCTTTGACCGGGTACCGCTTGACGACGCGGTGAAATACGCCGCCGAAGACGCCGACATAACGCTGCGCCTGTGGCACCTGTTCAAACCGCGCCTGCACCGCGCCAAGGTCACCACTGTCTATGAAACGCTAGAGCGCCCACTTGTCCCGGTGCTCGCCACCATGGAACGCGCGGGCATCCTCGTTGACCGCGACACGCTCAGCCGGATGTCGAACGCCTTCGCACAGAAAATGGCCGCACTAGAGGCCGAACTCCACGCCATGGCGGGCCGCGAATTCAACGTGCAAAGCCCGGCACAAGTGGGCGAGATCCTGTTCAATGAAATGGCGCTCGAGGGCGGCAAAAAAACCAAAACCGGGCAATGGTCCACCCCCGCAAATGCCTTGGAAGACCTTGCCACGCTGCACGATTTTCCCGCGCGCATCCTTGATTATCGCCAGCTTCAGAAACTAAAATCGACCTATACCGACGCGTTGCAAAACCATATCAACGCTGAGACTGGCCGGGTTCATACCTCCTACGTGCAGACCGGCGCCAATACCGGGCGGCTCGCCTCGACCGATCCGAACCTGCAAAACATCCCCGTGCGCACCGAAGAAGGGCGCCGCATCCGCGAAGCCTTCATTGCGCCCAAGGGCAAAACCCTGATCTCGCTCGACTATTCCCAGATTGAGCTGCGCATTCTCGCCCATACCGCCGACATTACCGAGCTGAAAAAGGCGTTCCGCGACGGCCTCGATATCCACGCCATGACGGCCTCCGAGATGTTCGATGTCCCGATGGATGAGATGACCCCCGAAATTCGCCGCCGCGCCAAGGCGATCAATTTCGGCGTGATCTACGGCATTTCCGGCTTTGGCCTTGCGCGCAACCTGCGTATCCCGCGCGCCGACGCCCAAGCCTTCATTGACCGCTATTTTGAACGCTTCCCCGGCATCCGCGCCTATATGGACGAGACCATCGCCTTCGCCAAAGCGCATGATCATGTCAAAACCCTGTTTGGCCGCGTCATCCACACGCCCGAGATCAACTCCAAAGGGCCGACCGCCGGTTTCGCCCGCCGCGCCGCGATCAATGCGCCGATTCAGGGCACCGCCGCCGATATCATCCGCCGCGCCATGATCCGTATGCCCGCCGCCATCCATGACCTGCCCGCGAAGATGTTGCTGCAAGTGCATGATGAATTGCTGTTCGAAGTCGAAGACGCCGCCACCGACGATCTTATTGCCGCAGCCCGCGACGTGATGGAAAACGCCGCCGCCCCCGCCGTGCATATCGACATCCCGCTCACCGTCGATTCCGGCAAAGGCGCCAACTGGGCAGAGGCACATTGACCAACAGGCCCGCCCTCTGCCGCCCGATGATCCTGCGCCGTTTGCTTCATCTGGCGCTTTTGCTGGCCATGACCGCGCTGCCGCCCGCCGCCTCCGCCGCTGGCAAGACCACGCAAAAACAAGCTCCGAAAACCGCCGCCATAAGCAAACCCGAACCGCGCATCCTGATCATGGGCGACAGCCTGCTCGCCTCGCATTCGATTTCCGGGCGCTCCATCGGCGATGTGCTTGAGCGCCTATTGCATGAACCGGTGAAGGATCGCTCGGTCGTGGGCGCGCGTATGCTCTATTTCCTGCCCGTCACCGGCGCACTCGGCCTTTCCATCCCAAAGCAATGGCGCAAGGCCAAATGGGATTGGGTGATCCTCAATGGCGGCGGCAACGATCTTTGGCTTGGCTGTGGCTGTCAGGACCATGATTGCGACCACAAGATGAACCGCCTGATCGCCAAGTCCGGGCGCAGGGGGCGTTTCCCTCGCTGGTCTCGAAAATCCGTAAATCCGGCGCGCGGGTGATCATCCTCGGCTACCTGCGCAGCCCCGGTTTTTCCTCTCCCATCGAATCGTGCAAGGACGAAGGCGATGAGCTGGAGTCGCGGCTGGCCAAGCTGGCCGTGCTTGACCCCGGCGTGATCTTCCATTCGATCACCGATCTCGTCCCCAACGGCGACCTGAGTTTCCACGCAGCAGACCGGATTCACCCCTCCCTCAAAGGCTCCGCCGCCATCGCCAAACGATTGGCAGAAATCATCCGCAGCCACCCGGACGACTGACCCAACTTTACTTCAGGAAATTCGTTTTCAGCAGTGAAACAACCTCGCGCGCGCGCCCGTCAAGCACCGCCTTCAGCCCGAAAAGCGCGGTCGACGCCACCTGCCCCGCCTCAATCTTCGGCGGCATCACCAATTCCATCCGATTGACCGGCACATCCAGAAGCGCCGGGCCATCATGCGCCAGCCACTCCGCCATCACCGCTTCCAGCGTCTCCGCGTTATCCGCACGATACCCGCCAATCCCACAGCTTTTCGCCAACATCGAAAAATCGGGGTTTTCCAGCTCGGTAAAGCTATCAAGCAAGCCCTCAACCCGCTGTTCCATCTCGACAAACCCCAAAGAGCCGTTGTTGAACACCAAGAGCTTCACCGCCAACTTCTCCTGCCGCAGCGTCAGCAGATCGCCCATCAACATGCTCAGGCCGCCATCGCCGCACATCGCAATCACCTGACGGTCGGGAAAGGCCGCCGCAATTCCCATCGCCTGCGGATAGGCATTCGCCATCGTGCCATGCAGCAGGCTGATCAGGAAACTGCGCGCGCCCGTCGCCCGGACATGACGCAGACACCACACCATCGGGCTGCCGCCGTCTGCGGTAAGCGCCGCATCGTCGGCGGCCAGCCGGTCAAGCGTGCGCGCCACGAATTGCGGGTGAAGCAATGCCGGGTCATGCTCACGCTCGGCGCTCTCATAGCCTTCCTGATCCTTTTCCCACCGCTTCAGCGCGCGGCTGAGATGGCTGTCATCCGCCTTTTCCTCCAACAGCGGCAACAGCGCCCTGATCGTATCCCCGACATCACCGACCAGCCCCATATGCACCGGCGCACGGCGGCCCAGATGGGTAGCGTCGCTGTCAATCTGCACCACCTTGCGCTTGTCGCCCCAATACTGCGTATAGGCGAAATCGGTGCCAAGGCAGAGCACAAGATCAGCCCCGTCAATCGCCTCCAGCCCGGCACGGTTGCCCAAAATTCCGGTCATGCCGATGTTGAACGGATTATCCGGCTCGATGAACTCCTTGGCGCGCGTGGTATGGGCCACTGGCGCATTCAGATGTTTGGCAAGCCGCACCACCTCACCCTGCGCGCCGCGCGCGCCGATCCCGGCATAAAGCGTCACCGCCCGCGCGTCGTTTACCAGCGTGGCCAAACCGCTCAGCTCATGGTCGGCAGGCCGCAGCACCGGCTTGGGCCGATGCACCGACCACGCCTGCGCATCGGAACAGGTCTCCTGAAACATATCGCCATTGACGATGATAACCGCCACGCCCCGCCGGGCAAGCGCCGCCTGCGCCGCCATCACGGTGATCCGCCGCGCCTGATCGGGGTGCGATATGGCTTCGCAAAACACCGCCGTCTGCTCATAAATCTTGCGCTGGTCCACCTCTTGGGGAAAATTCAACCCGGCCTCCGCCCGGTCCACATCCGAGGCGATCAACACCACCGGCGCACCGTTGCGGTGGCTCTCGAAAATGCCATTGACGAAATGCAACGTCCCCGGCCCGCACGTGCCCGCACACACCGCCAACTCTCCGGTCAGATAAGCCTCTGCGCCTGCGGCCAACGCGCCCGCCTCTTCATGGCGCACATGCATCCAGCGCAGATCGCTGCCGCGCAGCGCATCGGTGAAATGGTTGATCGTGTCGCCCACGATCCCCCAACACCGCTTCGCGCCCGCCTCGATCAGCGCCTCGACAACCACTTCTGAAACCTTGGGCATACTCTCTCTCCTGCCTTGGACCTATCCGTCAAGCGCATCCACACGCGGACGGAAGCTCTCGGCCTGTGCCGCGGCCCACCATTCGCCGTAAATCGTGTCTTTCGGTGCGTCGATCAACGCGTTCTTCGGCAGGAAGTTGTGAATACGGTCAAACGGCAGCGTGTTTTCAATCCCCGTCCGGTGCATCAGGTGATGCGGCAAAAGCTCGCTTGGATGGCACAGCCCGGCGGCGGCGACCATCTCGGTCAGCGCCCCCACCGTCTTGCCGTGGAACCGCGCCGCCCGCTCGCCCTGCACCTCGGGGATCAAACCACGCTGGCGGCCCGGGTTCTGCGTCGTCACGCCGGTCGGGCACGTGCCCAGATGACACCGCTGCGCCTGAATGCAGCCAACGGAAAACATGAAGGCGCGCGCCGCATTGCACCAATCCGCCCCGGTGGCGATATTGCGCAGCAACCCCATGCCGGAATAAACCTTGCCGCTGGCCACCAGCCGAATATCTTCTTTCAGCCCGCAACCGACAAGTGCATCGCGCATCACCACCAGCGCCTCGGTCAACGGCATCCCGACCCAGTCGGACATCTCCAGCGGTGCCGCCCCGGTGCCGCCCTCACCGCCATCGACAACGATAAACTCGGGCTTGATCCCGGTCTTGAGGATCGCTTTCATCACCGCGAAAACCTCATGCGGCTGCCCGATACACAGCTTGATCCCAACCGGCTTGCCGCCCGAAAGCTCGCGCATATGTGCCGCGAATTCCAGCATCTCAATCGGCGTGGAAAACGCCGAATGGCCGCGCGGTGACAAGCAGTCCTGATGCGCCGGCACACCGCGCACGCGGGCGATTTCCTCCGTCACCTTCGCGGCGGGCAGCAACCCGCCATGCCCCGGCTTCGCGCCCTGGCTCAGCTTGATTTCCGTCATCTTCACCTGCTCGCGCGCGGCCCCGTCCTTGAACCGCTCCGCATCGAACCGGCCCGCACTATCGCGCGCCCCGAAATAGCCCGAACCAAGCTCCCAAACCAGATCGCCACCATGTTGCAGATGATACTCGCTCAAGCCGCCTTCGCCGGTGTCATGATAATAATTGCCCAGCTTCGCCCCGATGTTCAGTGCCTGCACCGCATTGGCCGACAGCGCGCCAAAACTCATCGCCGACACATTCAGAACCGAGGCCGAATAAGGCTGCGTTGTCTGCTCATTGCCCACGCTCACGCGCGGGTCGGGATCGGTCTCCGTTTCCGGGGCAATGGAATGACTCAGCCAATGATACCCCTCTGCATCGGTGTCGCGTTCCGTGCCAAAGGGCAGGGTATCTGTCTCGCCCCGCGCACGCGCATGAACAAGGTTGCGTGCATCAAATGAATATGGCGTGCCGGATGTATCATCCTCAACGATATAGGCGCGCAGATATGGGCGAAGCAGATAGAAGACCCAACGAATACGCCCGGCAACCGGAAAGTTGCGGGTAATCGTCCAGGTGCGCTGCCGCCAGTCATATAGCCCAAGCAAGATCACCGGCACGGTGACAATCAGCACCAAAAGCCAAAGCGGATGCAGCAACGACAAGGCAACCGCCAGCACCGAAAGCACCAACGCGCCGATTGGAATGATTGCGCGTTTGAGAGTATCCAACATAACAACCTCATAAATTTGTCCGGCACGCCGCCATGCCCGTATCATGTCACCCAAGCGCGCCATGAACAAACAAACATCCCGTCGCAGCCGGGCAATTGACGGATTGTTGAAGAGCGGCGCAAGAAACAGCCGTCTGAAAACGCTGATGCCGCCACCAAAGCACCCCCCGTTTTCTGATGTCGCAAGGGAAAGGCCGGGCGCTTTGGGGTGTGCAGGGCAAAGCCAGAGGCGCCTCAATAATCTTTTTCGAAATACACCCCAAGGCCACTATCGCCGTCGCTCCCGACCCGGCCCCGCATCTTGACGGTCCGGCTGATTTCAAGGTTAAGGTTAATCTGGCTCACCCCGTCGGCATTCACCGTCACATCGGTATAGATATTGTCCGAGATGTATTTCCCCACGCGCGCCTGTGGCGTGCCCGCTGCGTCCACCCCGATATCCAGATCATCAACCCCAAGCCCCTTGCGAAGCTTGTCGCTGAACCCGCCACCATGCCCGGAAAGCGTTCGAATGGCCGCCGCCAACTGGATCGCCTGATACGCCGATATCTGCGTCGCATCGCGGCCAAATAGGAAATACGACAGTGCATCATCCTGCGGCAGATCGGGCACCGATGTCACCGTCAGTTCGGGCGCAGAGGCCACCCCCTCCAGCCGCAGCGAAACCGCCACATCATCAACCTGCGACGTCGCGGCGAACGCGATCACCGGGTCAAAACTGCCGCGCAGCCGCACGCTTCCTTCGGTCAGGTCAAGCCGCCGCCCCAACAAATCAAGCCGCCCCCGGATCAGGTTCAGCGCGCCCACCGGCACAATGTTGTTGGTCGTCCCGGTCAGCCTGAGCCGCCCGCCCAGCTCCGCGTCAAGCCCGCGCCCGCGCACAAAAAGCTGGTTCGGCGCGCGAATGCTCAGATCAATCGCATAACCCGGCAGGCTCGCCGCTTGCGTCGCGGGTTTGTCCAGCCCGGCAAAATGCAGCGTCCGGCGCACCTTGCGGCTCGGGTTGAGATGGCGCAGCCCCTCAAGCGCCGAATAAGACGGCCCGAATTGCGGGATATGCATCTCCGCCGATTGCAGGGTAATCGCCCCGCCAATCCGCCCGCCGCCCAGAAGCGGCCCGTCAAACGTGACCCGCCCCGTCATGTTGGCCTCGAAAAGCTGGGCCTCGCGCAGTGTCACGCTCTGCAAAACAGCCACCAGTGTCGCGTTGTAAGGCGCCGCAACCGATATCGGCCCCGACAGCGCCACACGCCCGCCGCTCGACACATCCGCGCCAAGCGAAACCTGCGCCGTTCCCGCCGAAATGCTCACCTGTCCGCCTATCCCGTTTAGGCTCAGATTGCGCGCCGGAATCGCCAACCGCCCATCCACCACCGTCACCCGCCCGGAAACCGAGCGCAGCGCCGGCGGCCCATTGACACGCAGATCAACCCGCGCCAGCCCCGAAAGCGCCTGCCCGCTCAGCCGCGCATTCCCCAGCGCCAACGGCACCGTGCCGGTCAGCCCGACATTCACCGTTGCCCCATCCGCCGCCACCTGTCCGCTGGTGTTAAAGGCAATCCCCCCGGCCCGGTGCCGGTGGCGTCAATCTGCCAAGGGCCGCCGCGCATCACCGCCGTGCCGCTCACCCGCGCCGGGCCGGGCAAATCAGGGATCACCACGCCAAGATTGCCAACACCCAGCCGATACTCCAACCGCCCTTCGCCCGGACCGAAACTGCCGCTCAGGGCGGCATTGGCGGCCGGCCCGCTTGCCGTCAGTTCACGGATCGCAACCACACCCTGCGCATCACGCCCGATTGAGGCTTCAAACCCCACCGTCCCGCGCAACAGCGGCGTCAGCGTCGGCACTCCGAAATCCAGCCCGCGCGTCTCTCCCGTCGCGGTAACGTCAAAACTGCGCGCCAACAGATCGGCCTTACCCTGCGCCGACAGGCTCACCGCCCCGCCAAGCCGCCGCCCGGCCAGATCGGAAAACACCGAAAGCTGCCCCACATCGGCGCTCAAAGTGCCCTCGGCGCGCAACTGTTTCACCCCGTCGCCGGTGATCACACCCTGAAAACCGGCCTGTGTCTTGCCGGGCAGGTCGGACGACAACGTGACGTGCCAGCCATCCACCTTTTGATCGACCTGCGCGCTCAACGTCGCCGCGCCGCTCATCCCCGGCAGCGCCTGTGAAACATCCGGCACGCTGGCACGCGCGCTCAGCGTGCTGCCTGCGCGGCTAAGTTTCGCCGTCGCTTCAATCCGCGCCTGTTTGGTGTTGATCGTCAGCGGGTCAACCCGCAAACTGTCCGTATCGCGCTCCACATGCAGGCGCAGCGCCCCTTCCCCCGCCAGAAGCGGATCAAGCCGCGCAACCCCCACCGCAACATCGCGCGTCGTGCCGTCAAAGTTAAGCGACAGCTCACCAGTCAGCGGCGCAACCTGCCCCCTGATCGCCAGTTCCGCCCCGCCCGCAAGATCAAGCCCGACAAGACCCGCAAACCGCGACAGGTCGCGCGCCTCAAGCGTCACATCCGGCAGGATCGTCAGCGCCGCGATATTGTCGAGGTTGGCAACGCTCAAAACCCCGCTCAGCCCGTAATCAACCCCGCTCAGCGCCAAATCCCGCACCCTAAGCGGCGCGCCCGCCGACCAGCCAAAGCGCAGCGCGCCATGCACCCGTTTGCCGACGGCCTGCGCCATCGCCGGATCACTCGGGGCCAACCCGTCAAGGTCAAGCTGAAGCCCCCCGTCACGCTCTGCGCATCGCGCAGAATCTTGCCCTCACCGGCGAATGTCGCCACCTTCACCCGCGACGTGCCGACATCAACACCATCAGCCCGGCCATCAATCCGCCAACTGTCTCCGGCCGCCGCATCAAACTGCGCCGAAAAATCCGCTTCCCGTACCGAAACCTGCGGCCCCGGCAGCGGCAGAATAACGCTGTCACCCGCAGGCGGGGTAATCTGCGCATTAAGCAACAGTTTGCGCGGCCAACCATCAGCGCCAATCTCGGCACTTCCACCAATCTGCATCGCCGCCGTTTTCACATGCAGCTTATCAAGCAGCAAATCACCATCCGCCGCACGCTCTCCGCTCGCGACAAGCGCCACGTCATCGCCCAGAAAGGCGGCAAATTGCGGTGCCACAACCGGCGCCACATCGCCTTGCAATTCGGTTGAAAACCGCGTTGCCCCGTCCTGCGCAGTGGTCAACTCAACCTTGCCGGAAAGCCGCTCCTTGCCATCCGTGGCCAGCCGGATCGTCGCGTTGAAATCGCTGACCGGGTCTTTACCCTGAACGCTCAACACCACCGGCGGTTTGCCCGGCAGGTTCAGCAGGTTTGCCGCAATCCCGTCCTCGGGTTCGGTCAGGTTAAGATCAAAATCAAGCACCCGCGTCGCGTTGTCGAACGCCCCGGTCAGGCTGAACGTGCCCGCCCGGTCAAGCCGCTTGACCGCAAGCGTCACCGACCCGGCCCCGCTCGCCAACGCCGCCTTGCCGGAAAACGAAACCTCTGCCGCCTCCCCGAAAAGCGCCTTGCCCAGTACCGCTTTGGTGATCGCCATCTTCGCTATGTTGACCGACACCGGCAATTCCGGCAGCGCGAAAGCTCCGCTTGCCTCCGGCGCGGGCAGCGGTGTTTCAGCAGGCACCGGGCGGCGTGGCAAGTCGATCTCACCGATGGTGATTTCGTCGATATCAACCTCTCCACGCAAAAGCGCCGAACGGTTCCACACCAGAACCAGATCGCTCGCCGTCAGCCACACGCCTTCAGGGTCGGTCACGGTGATCTTGTCGATTGTCGCGCGCGAACTCAGCGCCCCGGCAAACCCTTCCATCCTGACCGTCCGGCCCGGTGCCGAAAGCGCATCCTCCAAAAGCCCCTGAATGTACCCCCGGTCGCCTTCGTCAGTCTGCGCGTGCAGCGGCTTTGGCCCGGCGAAAGCCACCAGCGACAGAACCACAAGGCAAAACATGAAATGGCGCATCAGAAAGCCTGCCCAATCCCGACATAAACCTGCACACCGCCGCCGGTGTTGCCCGCCACCGGCCCCGCTATGTCAAGCCGGATTGGCCCAACCGGCGTTTTGTAACGAAGACCCAGCCCCGCCCCCGCCTGCCAGTTGCCATCGCTGAACAAACCACTACCAACGAACCCGGCATCCGCAAAGGCGACCAGCCCGAACTTCGCGCTGACCGGAAAGCGCAGCTCCCCCGACACGGCGGCAAAGCTGCGTCCGCCCAACGTCACCCCGCCATAATTGGCACCAAGCGATTTATAAGGTTGCCCCCGCACAGTGCCGCCGCCGCCCGAATAAAACAGGAAATCCGGCGGTGCCTCCTGTGCTGATGGCCCAACCAGCGCACCAAGTTGCACCCGCCCGGCCAACACCGTCTTGCGGCCCTGCCCCAACGCCCGGTAAGCGCGCCCATCGAACTTGAGATGCGCGCCACTCTGGCTTTGATAGGTCTCGTAAAATGGCGTCACATCACCGCGAAGGTAAACCCCGCTCTTGGCGTCCAGCGGGTCATCCCGGCTGTCATAAGTCAGCGCCAAAGGCAGGCTCAGCATCTGCAACCGGCGCGTCCTGTTCGGCGTCAGGTAAAGGTCAGTCACCCGCGAATAGCTATAGCCAATACCAATATCCCCGGTCAGCCGATCACTGAAAAGCCGCGACACGCCAAGCTTCAGCGTCAGCTTTTCCTCCCGGTAATCCGGTTCCTCGACACTCGCCGCCCCGGCTTCGGCAAAGAAAAGCGTATCCGGGCCATAAACCGCAGGCTTCTCGATCCGCGCCGAGAGCGAATAATCAATGCCGCTCCCCGCGCCGCCAATCTGCGACACCTCGCCGCCAATGCGAAACCGCTCCGCCCCGCCGAAAAGATTGCGGTGCAGCCAGAACCCCGAAACCGTCAGCCCGTTGAAATTCGAATAATCAATCCCCGCGCCAACCCGGCGCGGTTTGGCATCGACCACGGCGATATTCATGTCCATCGTGCCATCCGGGGCGACCTCCTCGGCCTCGCTCACCTGCACCGACCGGAACGTGCCGACCTTGCGCAGGCGTTTGGCCGCTTTCTCGACCGCCTCCGGGGTGAACATCTCGCCGCTCGGTATGCCTGCGATCTGGCGAACGCGCGACTGACGCACCGAAGTTTTGCCCGTCACCTTGACGTTGCCGAACCGCACCCGTGGCCCCGGCGCAATCGCCACATCGACATCAAGCAACGCCGCGTTGTGCCGTGCGGTGATGACCTGATCCGCAATCTCGGCCTTGGCATGGCCCGCCTCGCGCCAGTCAAGCACCGCTTCTTGCGTGGCCTCGCGCGCAACCGTGGCCAGCGCCGGCGCGCCCGCACGAAACCCCAGCGGCAACCGCCCTGTCCCCACCCGTGGCGCGATCCGCACCTTGCCAAACCGGAAAAGCCGCCCCGGCTCGACCAGAATTCGCGCATTCGTCACGCGGGATGGCTCCTCAAACGGATCAATCAACGCCGCCTCGCGCCCGTCGATCAGGATATTCACCACCACCGAATAATAACCCTGCGCATACAGCACTTCGAGCAGGCGCGCATAGTCCGCTCTGGCGGCGGCAATGACCTCGGCAGGCGTGGCATCCGCCTTGCCTTGCAGCGTCCCAAGCACCGACGCCGCCTTCAGGCTATCGCGCAACTCTGCCGCCGCGTCACCGCCCGCAACCTGAAACGTCACCTGATCAAGCGCCGCTACCGGCCGCGCCAGAAATAGCATCAGCACGACCAGCCCGCCCTCACGCCACAAACGACGCGCGGCAGCCCTCAGCGCGGGCATCGCCCCACCAAAGCCAAACCCCCGCTCGTGGAGCTTCTCATAGCCCGCTCTGCCCGCCGTGCCGCCAGAATTGTCATCGTTTTGCGTATCATGCCTGCCTTTACAACCCTATGACATAGCGATACGTTCCACCACCGCCACCCGACCATGCGCAATGTTCCGCCGATCCGCCTCAATGCGGCCCGCCACAGCGCCCGTGATCGGCAAACGCGCTTAAAACTCCGCATGGCACACCGTCTTTTGCGTCACACGCCGCGCCAATCCGTTCCAACTCCGTCTCCAGCCGCTTCAGCCGGGCAATCCGGTTGCGCACATCCCCCAAATGCGCCGCTGCGATCTGGTGAATCTCTTCATGTGCGCCCGGTTCCTGCCTCTCCAGCGCGATCAACTCGGCCACAGCGGGCAGCGAAAGCCCCAAATCACGCGCATGGGCAATGAAATGCAGCCGCTCCAACCCGGCCTTGTCATAACGCCGCTGATTGCCCGCCGTGCGCCCCTCATGCGCGATCAGCCCTTTTTGCTCATAAAACCGAATCGTCGTCACCTTCACACCGGTGCGCCGTGAAAGCTCGCCTATGGAAAACATGTGCTCCCCCTTGAAGCTATAGTTACTATAGAGATTACATTGCCCTCATCAGCAACCGCAAGAGGTCTCAATGCCCCACGACCACGCCCATCATCCCCATGACCACGGCCTGCCATCCGATCTTGCCGGTGACAAGCGCGTTGGGGCCGCCATTGTCGTCAATATTGGCCTTACCCTCGTTCAAATCATCGCCGGGGTGATCTCCGGCAGCCTCGCGCTGATTGCCGATGCAATCCACAACCTCTCCGATGCACTGTCGCTTGGCATTGCGTTCTATGCCCGCAAGCTGGCCCGCCGCCCGGCGGATGAAACCATGACCTTCGGCTATGGCCGGGCCGAGGTGATCGCCGCCATGGTCAACTATACCACGTTGATCATTGTCGCCCTTTACCTCGCCGTGCAAGGGGTCGAGCGGCTCTTTAACCCGGTCGAGGTGCAAGGCTGGATCGTCGTCATCGTCGCCACCATCGCACTGGTGATCGACGCGGTGACCGCCCTGATGATCTTCCGTCTCTCTGCGCAATCCATGAACATGCGCGCCGCCTTCCTGCACAACATGGCCGATGCGCTTGGCTCGCTCGCCGTGATCTTCTCCGGCACGCTGATCCTGCTCTATGACTGGCGGTTGATCGACCCGATCATCACGCTTGGCATCTCCGGCTATATCCTTTGGCATTCCGCGCTGGGCATCCGGCCGGTGCTTTCCGTTCTCATGCTCGCCACCCCGGACGAGACCGACCTGCCCGCGCTCATCGCCGCCTTGGAAAACACTGCGGGCGTCGAAAATCTGCATCATGTGCATGTTTTCCGGATGGACGAACACACCACCGCGCTTGAGGCCCATGTCGTCCTCACCGAAGGCACCTCGGCAGAAACTGCCCGAAACGACCTCAAGTCACTGTTGCAAGACCAATTCGACATCAGCCATTCTATGCTGGAATTTGAAACCCGCGCCTCGGCCTGCGCTGAACCACAGCAGATAGGCCATTAAAGGCGCCAGGACCGGACAAACGCCATGGCCGAAAAGCGCCCCACCCCACAGGATCTGGCCGATGCGCTCGAACATATTCTCGATGTCGAACCGCTCGAAACCGATTTCTTTCGCGGCATCGCCACCCCCGGCGGACGCGGGCGCAGCTTCGGCGGGCAGGTCATTGCACAGGCGTTGATGGCCGCCACCCGCACGGTGGACGAAACCCGCCCGGCCCATTCGCTGCACGCCTATTTCATGCGCCCCGGCGATGCCACCCGCCCGGTGCTCTATCAGGTCGAACGCGACCGCGACGGG
This sequence comes from Aquicoccus sp. G2-2, assembly GCF_034555965.1. Classification (GTDB taxonomy): domain Bacteria; phylum Pseudomonadota; class Alphaproteobacteria; order Rhodobacterales; family Rhodobacteraceae; genus JAYDCK01. The sequence continues at coordinate 3,311,750 of NZ_JAYDCK010000003.1, read as the reverse complement.
CGCAGCTTCGCCACCCGCCGCGTCATCGCGATCCAGAACGGCGCACCAATCCTCAACCTCGCCGCCTCGTTTCATGTCGTTGAGCCGGGGCTGGCACACCAAGACACCATGCCCGATGTCCCGCCGCCCTCTGCACTGAAAAGCGAAAGCGAAATCCTTGCGGAGTTCAAAGGCGAACTGCCAGAGGATTTTCGCAAATGGCTGCGCATCCCGCGCCCGATCGAAATTCGTCCGGTCCATTCACGCCCGCCGTTCAGCCGCGAAAAGCGCGCCACCCAAGATTACTGGTTCCGCGTTCCCGGCAAGCTTGGCGACAACCCGGCCATTCACCGTGCGGCCCTTGCCTATGCCTCCGATTTCGGCCTGCTCGGCACGTCCGCCCACGCCCACGCCAAGGGCTTCACCGATGCCGACATGCAGTTCGCCTCGCTCGATCATTCGCTGTGGATTCACGACGATCTACGGGTCGATGACTGGCTGCTCTTTGCGATGGAAAGCCCTTGGGCCGGTGGTGCGCGCGGCTTCAATCGGGGCCGCATCTTCACCGCCGATGGTCGGCTTGTCGCCAATGTCGCCCAAGAAGGGCTGATCCGGCAGATGACAAAGCGGGAATGACGCACGGCACAATTCCCGCCGCTACTCAGCCCCCGCGCGCCGAATTAAGTAAATCAAATTTAACCGAATCGCGGATTCTTGCCAGACAGGCTGCCAGCCGGGAGGCAGACAGGCGGGCAGACACATGCTTTTGCGCTCCAGACCGCGCTTAACCCTCCGGGGCGCTCCATTCAGGCGGTGTTAACACCGTTATCCGTCACGGCGCGGGCGAAACCCCGATCACCGCCAGATGCAAATGCCACAGCCCCACCCAAATGATCAGCCACGCCACCAGCCGCCAAAGCGATGGCCACCGCGCCGGATGCCAGCGCCCGGAAAGCAGCGCCGCCAGCGGCACAAGCCCGGTATGCGCCGTCAACTCGGCCCAGCGCGCCGCACCCATGATCCGGCGTTTGCGGCGCTCGATAATCCGCATCCCGACCAAGCCGAACAGCAGAAAAAGCCCGAACAGGATGACATGCGCCAGATCACCATTGGCCAGCAAATGCACCATCGCCCAAAGCACCATCGCCCATAAAAGCGGCTGCCGCGTCACCCCGGCAATCCCCGGATGCTCTGGAGCGAACCCTGCCTCAACCCCTTCAAAAGCAAACGGATTCGGCGCCAACACCCCATAGGTTCCCAGCAAAAGCGCCAGCGGCATCACCACGTTCACCGCCCAGCGATGCCAGATTTCCTGATCCCAAAGCAACACGAACGGCGCGCGCCCGGCGGCAAAGATCACCCAGAAAAGCAGTGCCGTCGAAACCACGCTGAACATGATCGCATAGCCGCGCCGCCCCAGCAGCCCGGCGGCAAACGCCCGCACCCGCGGTGACGCCGGAATGCGGTGCGACGCCATGAACACGATCAGCGATAAAACGAATTCCAGCCAGCCCATATCAACCGTCTTTCAGCCCCTGACCAGCCCGACTTCCGGCCTGCGCCGACTCAAAGCCTCGGCGCACCCCGCGCCGGCGCACCGTGCGGCAGGTAAAAGGTATCTTCAACCCCACTGCACAGCATACCCCCACGTCGCGCCACGCTGCTAGCACCGGCAAAACGTCGCATCATCTGACCCTCGCACGCGTCCCCGGCGCGGGCGGGATTTCCGGCGGTCCGGCAAAGCATTGCGCATGCGCCATCCATGTCTCGGCCACAGCGCCGCTCAGTTTCAGCCCGGTATCACCAAGTGCGCGCGTCTGTGTCACCACTGCCGCGAAATCCACAGCACTCCCCTCGATCCGCCCGGCGGCATCGCCAAACTCCCAAACCGCGCCCGACGGTGCGTTGAGGATCAGCTTCGGCAGCGCCTCCGGCACCGGCAGGCCATGCACCTGATGCGCCCAACCAAAGGTGTTGACTCCCAGCACGACGATGTTGCGAATGCGATCCGTTTCTTCCCGCGCCTGTCCGAAAAGATCAAATATCTCAAACCCATGCGCCCAGGTTTCCATTTGTCGCGCAGTCAGTGCCGAACGCGCCGACATCTCCGGCCCGATCCACGGCAGCCGCGCTTTCGGGTCAGCCTCCTGCCAATCCCGCGCCAACGCCCGCGCAAACCCGATCCAGCTTGCGCGCAGGACCGCACCGGTTTCCGGCACCGCCTTGCGCTCCACCTCGCGAAGCGATGTGCCCGCCTCAAACGCGGCCATCACCCGTGTCTTGATCCCCTTGAACGCCGCTTCCCCCTGACCCGAAAAATGCAGCGCCCTGTTCCAGAAATGCAGGTGCCGCAACACGTCCTCGACAGTCCACCCCTTGAACTGCGTCGCCCGTGCGAAATCCTCGTCCTCAAGCCCGCGCACCGCATCAAACAGAACTTCACTTTCATTCAGGAAATCATCGACTTGCTCGAAACTCATGGCTCTTCCTTTTCAATCACCGCGCTCACGTCGCCAACCCGTTATTGCTCCCCCGGTCGCGCCATGATTTGCCCGCGTCGCTCGAACTTGAGCGCCCACCGCGCCTCTATCGCCGCAAGCATAAACGCGCGATTTTTGGCAAGATCCGGCGCTTCCGGTGTGATCTGCGTTCCGCCTCAAATCTGCATCCAACCTCCACAAGGAAGTCTAACGCCTCGCCGCGTCCGTGCTATCGCAAAATCGCCGCCTGCCCGCAACGTCACGCATTCGCGCTTGGCAGCCCCCCGCAGGTTCGCTATTCCCTGCAAGACCGATCCAATCATGGGGCCTTCCATGCCTGTCTTCCACCGCCTTACGCTCTTCGCGCTGCTTACACTCGGAATTGCGACCGGCGTGAATGCGGGTGAGATTACCATCTTCGCTGCGGCCAGCACCAAAACCGCGCTCGATGATGTCGCCACCGCGTTTCATGATGCGACAGGCAACACCATGGTGCTCTCCTATGCCGGTTCATCCACCCTTGCCCGCCAGATTGAACTCGGCGCCCCCGCCGATATCTTCCTCTCTGCCAATATCGCGTGGATGGACAGGCTGGACGCCAAAGGCGCGATCCGCCCTGAGACCCGCCATGATCTTCTCGGCAACAGCCTCGTGCTGATCGCCACGGCCCCCGGTCCCGCGCCGGTCACAATTACCAAAGGCTTCGATCTGCCCAAACTTGTTGGTTCTGCCCGCATCGCCATGGCTCTGGTCAATGCTGTGCCCGCCGGGATTTACGGCAAGGCCGCGCTGCAATGGCTTGGTGTCTGGGATGCCCTTTCACCACAGGTCGTGCAAACCGATAACGTCCGCGCCGCCCTTGCCCTCGTCGCGCTTGGCGAAGCGCCCTTCGGTATCACCTACGCAACCGATGCCGTGGCAGAGCCGCGCGTAACCGCCATCGCCACATTTCCACCGGAAAGCCACGCGCCGATCATCTATCCTGTTGCCGCAACAGCCACGCGAACCAACCCACTCACGGCAAGTGCGCTCGCCTTCCTGACCAGCCCCGCCGCGCGGCGGGCGTTCAAGCGGCAAGGCTTCACCGTTCTGCCCAAGAGCAAGACCCAATGACCTGGCTCGGCCCGGAAGAATGGCAAGCGGTTGCCCTGTCGTTGCGGGTCTCCATCTGGGCCACGCTCGTTGCCTTGCCGTTGGGTCTGCTTACGGCATACGCCCTTGCCCGCTGGTCTTTCCCCGGCAAACACCTGCTCAATGGGCTTGTCCATCTGCCTTTGATCCTGCCGCCGGTCGTGACTGGCTATCTCCTCCTGCTCACTTTTGGCAGCACCGCCCCTATCGGCCATGCCCTTGAAACAGTCGGCATCACCTTCGCCTTTCGCTGGACCGGCGCCGCCCTTGCCGCCGGGATCATGGCCTTCCCGCTGATGGTTCGCGCCATCCGGCTTTCTGTTGAGGCCGTCGATCCCAAACTCGAACAAGCTGCCGCCACGCTTGGCGCATCAAAACCGTGGGTCTTTCTCACCATAACCTTGCCGATGATCCTGCCCGGCGTCATCGCCGGGATGATCCTCGCCTTCGCCAAGGCGATGGGTGAATTCGGCGCAACGATTACGTTTGTGTCCAACATCCCCGGCCAAACCCAAACCCTGCCTTCGGCGATTTATGCGTTCCTGCAAGTCCCCGGCGGCGAAAGCTCGGCACTCCGGCTTGCCGCCGTCTCCGTCATTATCGCCATGGCTGCGCTGCTCCTTTCCGAACTGATCGCACGGCGCGTCGCCAAACGAGTAGGCGGCGCATGACACTCACGGTTTCGCTCAAACACAATTTCCCCGGCTTCTCCCTTGATGTCGCGTTCACAGCACCGCCCGGCCTGACGGTGCTTTTCGGCCCTTCCGGCTCTGGTAAAACCACGATCATCAACGCCCTTGCCGGATTGTTCCAGCCACACACAGGCGAAATCCGCATCAGTGATCAAACCCTATTCGACAGTGCCCGCACCCTCTGCCTGCCGCCCTCTAAACGGCGTCTTGGCTACATCTTTCAGGAACCGCGCCTCTTCCCGCATCTCACGGTTGAGCAAAACCTGCTCTATGGCCGCCGTTTCGCCCCAAAAAACCTGCCCTCCGAAAGTCCCGGACACATCATCGACATGCTGGGTATCGGCCACCTGTTGCCCCGCCGCCCCGCCGGGCTTTCGGGTGGCGAACAAGCCCGCGTCGCCATCGGGCGTGCCGTGCTGGCAAGCCCGCAACTCATCCTCGCGGATGAGCCGCTCTCCGCGCTGGATGAGGCCCGAAAGGCGGAAATCCTGCCGTATTTCGAACGTCTTCGGGATGAGCTTTCTCTGCCAATCCTTTATGTCAGCCATTCCGCCGCCGAAGTTGCCCGGCTGGCAACAACCATCATCGTGCTCGAACATGGCCGCGTCACCCGCAGCGGCACCGCCGCCGATGTGCTGGGCGATCCGCATGTCGCGCCGATGGGCATCCGCGAAGTCGGCGCTGTGCTCGAAGCCACGGTGACCGCGCATCACGAGGACGGGCTTACCGAACTTTGTGCAGGCGATGCACGGCTTTTCCTGCCCCGAGCCCCGCAAGCGCCGGGTGAGCAGATCCGCATTCGCATCGCTGCACACGATGTGATCTTGTCGCTTGGCAAACCCGCCGGGCTGTCGGCGCTCAACATCCTCGAAGGCCAGGTCGAAGCCATCCGCGCCGGGGCAGGGCCGGGGGTGCTTGTCTCCTTGCAAACATCGGCAGGCCGCGTGCTGGCGCGGATTACCCGGCGCTCGGCTGACGCACTCGGCTTGGCACAAGGCACACACTGTCACGCGGTAATCAAGTCCGTCGCCATTGCGCCACAAGACATAAGCCCGGGTTGACCATCCACGTCACATGTTCCATCCATGCAGTAGATGGTGCTGATATCACACAGTCTTCCAGCGCCCCGCTTTGCTTGCCTTTCCACCAATAGACATGAATTCCATTCCGCCCTACCACTAAAATCCGCTGATTGCCCATGAGCAGGGAACAGAAAAGAGCATGAGTCCTGAGGAACGCGCACCGAACCGTCGCTCCCTTTCCGGCGTTGCCGTCGGCAGCTTTGCCATGGCGCTTTCCATCGCCGCCGCGCTTCCCACTCAGGCAGACGAAAGCCGCCCACCCAGCCTCAATCTCTATGGTGTTCCCGGCCTGATCGACACACCAGACGCCGCAAGCGCGCCCGATGGCATGCTGTCCTACAGCTTTGTCGGTTTTGCCAATACCCGGCGCTACAACATCGCCTTTCAGATCACACCCCGGCTTAGCGGGGCATTCCGTTATTCGGTGCTGAAAGGCGATACAGCCGACCGCGCCTTTGATGTTCGCTATCAACTTCTACGCGAAAGCGGCTGGCGTCCTGATCTTGCCATCGGTTTGCAAGACTTCATGGGCACCGGCCTCTATAGCGGCGAATACATTGTTGCCGGGAAAACCATACTTCCCGGCTTTCGGGTCACGGGCGGGCTTGGCTGGGGTCGGTTCAGCGGCACCAATCCGCTTGGCGCCACCGGCACGCGACCCGGCGGAATTCTCGGCACCGGCGGAATCCCATCCTATAACAAGTGGTTTCGCGGCCCTTATTCGGCCTTCGGTGGCATCAGCTACTCCCCATCAGAGCGGCTGACCTTCAAAGCCGAATATGCGCCCGACACCTATACCCGCGAAGTCACAAATGGCTTCAAACGCAAGAATGACTGGAATTTCGGGATCGACTACCGGTTCAAGAAAGGCGGCCAGTTATCGCTTTACCATCTGCATGGTGGCGAGATCGGGGTGGTGCTCTCGTTCCACTCCAACCTGCGTTCCTCGCCGTTCCCCGGCGGGCGCGAACAGGCACCCGTTCCGGTTTATGTGCGCGACCGCGCTGATCTCAATGATCTCGGCTGGACCACGGACAAGCGCGAGCAAACCGACACCCGCAAAACCATGGCCGAAGCTCTGGGCCGCGAGAAACTCTCCTATGAAGGTCTCAAGCTCGAACCGCGACGCGCCGTTCTTCGGGTAAACAACCGCACCTACGGTGCTGCCCCCGAAGCCTTTGGGCGCGCCGCGCGCGTGATGAGTCGCGTGCTGCCAGCGTCAATCGAAGAATTCGTGATCGTGCCGATGGCCAACGGTATGCCCACAACCGCTGTCACATTCCGGCGCTCTGACATTGAAACTCTCGAAAACGCCCCGGCCTCCGAACTTCTGGCTCGCACCTCGATCCGCGACGGCTTCGGCGCAGCTCCACCAGCAGACGCCGGAGTTTTCCCGCGCTTGCGCTGGTCGCTTGCACCCTATGTCTCGTTGCAGGTCTTCGATCCCAGCGATCCGATCCGCGTCGACACCGGGCTTCGCTTCTCTGCCAATTACCAGCCGCATCCCAATGTGATCATCTCTGGCAGCATCACCAAAAAACTTGCAGGTAACCTTAATTCTTCCGTCAAGGTCGATCCGACCCTCCTGCCTGCTGTGCGCACAGACGCCTATCTTTATGCCCGGCAGGGTGATCCCGCGATCGAGCACCTGACCTTTGCTTACTATGGCCGACCGGCGCCAGATTTCTACAGCCGCGTCACTCTTGGCTATCTCGAACCAATGTATGCCGGTGCCTCGGCTGAGCTCCTCTGGAAACCAGTGGACAGCCGCCTCGCCCTAGGCATTGAGGTGAACGCCGTGCGCCCGCGTGCGTTTGATCAACTCTTCGGCCTGCGCAGCCCCAACACGGCCTCCGGGCGAATCCCCGCATTCAATGGCCAGGTGTCCGCCTATTACGCCTTCAGGAACGGCTTTTTCGGGCAGGTCGATGCCGGCCGTTTCCTCGCAGGCGATTACGGCGCGAGATTCACCCTGATGCGCGAGTTTGCAAATGGCTGGCGCGTCGGTGCCTATGCCACATTCACCAATGTTTCAGCCACGAAATTCGGTGAAGGCAGCTTTGACAAGGGTATCATCCTTACCATCCCGCTCAGCTGGGTCATTGGCACGCCATCGCGCAAAACCAACACCGTTGCGTTGCAATCCCTGCGCCGCGACGGCGGCGCGCGGCTTGATGTGCAGGGGCGCCTTTACGAGAAAATCCGAGGCTATGATCGCCCCACACTTGAACAAACCTGGGGGCGGGTATGGCGCTGAAATTGAATTTGACCCTGCTGCGCCCGGTCGGGTTGGCAATCGCGGCGTCTCTCGCGCTTGGAGCTTGTGGCAATGACCCTGATACAGGTGCCCTCGCCGCGCCCTTGAAAACCCTGCTTTCCGGGGCTGGAAAAGGTAAAGCCGCCCCCGGACCGCCCGCACCTGCGCAAATCGCACAGGCGATGGCTGCCACCGATGGGCCGTTTATCATGCTCGCCAACGAAAAGCGCCAACTCTACGGGCTGTTCCTGAAGATCGAGCAGAACGGCGCCTATGACACCTACGGCACCAGCAGCCGCCAAACGCTCACCCTCAAACACGGGATGCTGACAGCATCGCGCGGCTTGGTGAATGATCTCATGTCTGCCAATGTTGATCAGAGCCTCGCCTTGGTCAGCGCCCGCAAACCCGGCAGCACCACGCGAGTAATGCGCTATCTTGATGGCGAGGAACAGATTTTCGCCTACAGCTTCACCTGCACGATTTCCCCTGGCGCACATAGCACCCTGCCTTTGCCCGTGGGTCAGAAAACCGCAGTGCAACAGGTTGCCGAAAACTGCCGCAGCGAATCCCGCAGCTTCCAGAACACTTATCAGGTTGATCATGCCGGTCGGATCGTAAAATCCCGCCAATGGTCCGGGCCTCTTGGCGGTTATTTCGAAATCAGCCAGTTACGCGGATAGACGCCACAGGAAAATGCGGGCTCTTCGCCAATTACTTCAGGCTGTTATGAACTCACAACCGCCCGAAGAAATCCGCGCGCCTGACAGCCGCCCGGTTTGATAAGCGCCAGTATCCACCGCGATGCGCCCTCCGGCCATTTCCGCTGTCTTAACCACGGTGTGCCCATGGGCCACCCAAAGCCCGTCCTCGCGAGGCTCACGCATGAACGCGCCGTGCCCCCACAGCAAATCCTGTTCGCGTTGCTTTTCGAACGCTACCATCGGGTCCATTGCCGCATGAACACAAGCCATATTGCCACTGCGCCAACTCAACGGCAGCTCACGGACCCAAGTTTCCAATCCCTCCGGGATCACCCGTTCCAATGCCTCAGCCAACTCCAAAGCCGCATCACCCGTAGGGTGGGTTTTCCCATTCCCCGTGGCGATTCCGAAACTCTTCAGCGTCTCCAGCCCACCAAACGCAAGCCAGCGCGCGCCGCGGCCTAACGGGTCATCAATAAAATCCTGCATCATCCGTTCATGATTGCCCTTAAGACAAATCACCCGCCCCGGTCGGGCCGCTTCAAGCGCCCGCAATCGCGCCAGAACCTGCGCCGTTGCCGGTCCGCGATCCACAAAATCACCAAGAAAAACCCATGTCTTGTCACCGTCTTCGGCCTCAAGCCGCTCGATCAGCCGGTTCAGCAAGTCTGCGCACCCGTGGATATCACCCACCACAACGAACGGAGCGTCCGGTGCGATCGGCGCATCAAACTCCGCGTTACGCGCTTTCCCACGACGTCCAAACAGGGCTTTTATCGAGTTTTTCATCGCTCCATTTCTATCCTTGCTCACCCCGCCCCGGCAAGCCCGGATCGCAGCGCATCACGGGGCTAATAACTTGCGCCAAATCACTGATTACGCTAGGTCGCTTGCATGAGGCCACGGCACATTTACACGCGCACACACAGCGTCTCACACGCCACCGGAAGCAAAACCGGTTCAACCGATTTATGGGCATCATGCCGCAACATTTCTAAGGACCGGCTCACAACTCCCATCTTCCCCCTGAGAACCGACAAGATCGAGGTATAAATGAAAATCGCTATGATCGGCACCGGCTATGTCGGGCTCGTCTCCGGGGTGTGTTTTTCCGATTTCGGGCACGAGGTCGTCTGCGTTGACAAGGACGCCGCCAAGATCGAAACCCTGCGCAAAGGCGATGTCCCAATCTATGAACCGGGGCTGGACCTGCTGCTCAACAACAACATTCAGGCGGGCCGACTCTCGTTCACGACCGATCTGGCAGAGGCGCTTGAAGACGTGGAGGCGGTTTTCATCGCCGTCGGCACACCAACCCGGCGCGGCGATGGCCATGCTGACCTCTCATATGTCATGGCCGCCGCCGAAGAGGTCGCACACACGCTCAAAGGGTATGCTGTCATTGTCACCAAATCCACCGTTCCCGTCGGCACCAACCGACAGGTCAAACAGACCATGGCCAAGGCCAACCCCGAGCTTGATTTCGATGTCGCGTCGAACCCGGAATTCCTGCGCGAAGGTGCCGCAATCGAAGATTTCATGAAGCCTGACCGGGTGATTGTCGGCGTGCAGAACGCACGCGCCGCCGATGTCATGGCCGAGATTTATCGCCCGCTATACCTGCGCGAATTTCCCATCGTCACAACCGATCTAGAAAGCGCGGAGATGATCAAATACGCCGCCAACGCTTTTCTGGCCACGAAAATCACCTTCATCAATGAGATTGCAGCACTGGTCGAACGCACCGGCGGGGACATCAAGGAAGTGTCCCGTGGCATCGGTCTCGACAACCGCATCGGCAACAAGTTCTTGCACGCCGGACCAGGCTATGGCGGCTCGTGTTTTCCAAAGGACACCAAGGCACTGGCGCGGATTGGGCAAGAACATGCTGTGCCGATGCAAATTGTCGAAACCGTCATCAAGGTGAACGACGAAATTAAGCGGCGCATGATCGACAAGCTGCTTGATCTGTGTGACGGATCGTTCAACGGCAAGACGATCGCGATTCTGGGTGTCACCTTCAAACCCAATACCGACGATATGCGCGATGCCCCTTCTCTTACCATTATTCCCGCCTTGGTCGGCGGGGGCGCCAAAGTGCGGGTCTGTGACCCACAAGGCCGCGCGGAAGGCGAAACCTTGCTGCCGGGCGTGCATTGGATCGAGGACCCCTACAAGGCGGTGCATAATGCCGATCTTCTGGTAATTCTAACCGAATGGAACGAGTTCCGCGCCCTCGACTTGAAAAAGATCGCCCGCAAGATGCGCGCGCCCTACCTCGCAGATTTGCGCAACATCTACACCGCCAAAGAGGTCAAACGCGCGGGTTTTGAACGACACGAAACCGTGGGGCGTTAAGCACGGGCACAATTTCCCAGCAGAAGAGACACCGTTCGAAAGCATAAGCACAAGCTTGCTTCGTAGGAAGCTGACCTCGTGGCATTCCTGAGCGTAAAATAAGTACAAAAACGTTAACTCATTTTTAACTCGGCACCCATTATGGATAAAGCATAAATCTGGTGTACCCGTTTCAATTAACCGCTAAGGAAGCCAAGGTGGTCTCGGCGCGAAATCTCCTACGATACGTATGCCGGCGAGTTCTCGCCAAGGCAGGGTGACGAAATGAAAATTCCGGTGTAACCAGACACCATATCAGGATAATTTGTTGTAGTTAGCTCGGAATATCGACGCATGTTACTTCTTCGCCTGCTCAGGCTGTCCAGTTCAATGAAGCGAACGCTGAAGTTCACGGTAGACGTAAGTCTCGTGATTATCTGCCTCGCAGCGGCGCATATGCTCCGCTATGGCACTCTTAATCCGGAGATCGCCTTTCAGGACAGCTGGGCGTTGTTTCCCACCACCATTCTGCTCGGCGGCATTCTGATTGGCCTGTTCAAGCTGCCCGATGCGGGAGTGCATGCGCTGGGAAGCCCGCTGATCCTGCGCATCGCAATCGTTGCCGCCGGCCTGTCGATGTCCAGCATCCTCGTCAGCTACATGCTCGGCCTTTCCGGGCCGAGCACGGTGCCGCTTATCTTCGGTGCTCTGTTCTTTCTCGCTGCCGTCACCGTGCGGGTTCTGTTCTTGCAACTGCTCACCTTTCTGCGCCTCCGCAGCCTTGATGTGTTGCCCGTCGCGATCTACGGCGCCGGGGCGGGCGGGATACAAATGGCGCTCGCGCTCAATCAATCAATCGAAACACACCCTGTTTTCTTCATCGACGACAACCCTAACCTGCATGGGCTCATGATTGCCGGGCTACCCGTCTACAGCCCCAACAAACTCCCAATGCTGGTGAAGAAACACAATATCGGGCGTGTCCTCCTGGCCATCCCGTCGATCCCCAAAAATCGCCGCGATCAACTCGTTTCTCAACTGTCTGAAGAAGGCGTCGACGTTCAAGTGCTGCCCTCTTATGTCGATCT
>NZ_JAYDCK010000001.1 GCF_034555965.1 Aquicoccus sp. G2-2 | reverse complement strand
GGTTCACTACTCACGACGATGTTTTTTTTGGTACCTTTTTTTCACCGGAAAGGACCCGTAAAGTGATAATGATTATCATCTACATATCACAACGTGCGTGGAGGCCATCAAACCACGTCAAATAATCAATTATGACGCAGGTATCGTATTAATTGATCTGCATCAACTTAACGTAAAAACAACTTCAGACAATACAAATCAGCGACACTGAATACGGGGCAACCTCATGTCAACGAAGAACAGAACCCGCAGAACAACAACCCGCAACATCCGCTTTCCTAACCAAATGATTGAACAAATTAACATCGCTCTTGAGCAAAAAGGGTCCGGGAATTTCTCAGCCTGGGTCATTGAAGCCTGCCGTCGGAGACTAACGTCAGAAAAGAGAGCATATACATCAATTAAAAGTGATGAAGAATGAACATCCCGCGTTCTTCCCTCCGAACAGGACGATATTGTAAATTCACTTAATTACGAGGGCATTGCAGTAATTGAGTTGCAGTTTTACCACTTTCCTGACAGTGACAGACTGCGTGTTGGCTCTGTCACAGACTAAATAGTTTGAATGATTAGCAGTTATGGTGATCAGTCAACCACCAGGGAATAATCCTTCATATTATTATCGTGCTTCACCAACGCTGCCTCAATTGCTCTGAATGCTTCCAGAGACACCTTATGTTCTATACATGCAATTACAACATCAGGGTAACTCATAGAAATGGTGCTATTAAGCATATTTTTTACACGAATCAGATCCACGGAGGGATCATCAGCAGATTGTTCTTTATTCATTTTGTCGCTCCATGCGCTTGCTCTTCATCTAGCGGTTAAAATATTACTTCAAATCTTTCTGTATGAAGATTTGAGCACGTTGGCCTTACATACATCTGTCGGTTGTATTTCCCTCCAGAATGCCAGCAGGACCGCACTTTGTTACGCAACCAATACTATTAAGTGAAAACATTCCTAATATTTGACATAAATCATCAACAAAACACAAGGAGGTCAGACCAGATTGAAACGATAAAAACGATAATGCAAACTACGCGCCCTCGTATCACATGGAAGGTTTTACCAATGGCTCAGGTTGCCATTTTTAAAGAAATATTCGATCAAGTGCGAAAAGATTTAGACTGTGAATTGTTTTATTCTGAACTAAAACGTCACAACGTCTCACATTATATTTACTATCTAGCCACAGATAATATTCACATCGTGTTAGAAAACGATAACACCGTGTTAATAAAAGGACTTAAAAAGGTTGTAAATGTTAAATTCTCAAGAAACACGCATCTTATAGAAACGTCCTATGATAGGTTGAAATCAAGAGAAATCACATTTCAGCAATACAGGGAAAATCTTGCTAAAGCAGGAGTTTTCCGATGGGTTACAAATATCCATGAACATAAAAGATATTACTATACCTTTGATAATTCATTACTATTTACTGAGAGCATTCAGAACACTACACAAATCTTTCCACGCTAAATCATAACGTCCGGTTTCTTCCGTGTCAGCACCGGGGCGTTGGCATAATGCAATACGTGTACGCGCTAAACCCTGTGTGCATCGTTTTAATTATTCCCGGACACTCCCGCAGAGAAGTTCCCCGTCAGGGCTGTGGACATAGTTAATCCGGGAATACAATGACGATTCATCGCACCTGACATACATTAATAAATATTAACAATATGAAATTTCAACTCATTGTTTAGGGTTTGTTTAATTTTCTACACATACGATTCTGCGAACTTCAAAAAGCATCGGGAATAACACCATGAAAAAAATGCTACTCGCTACTGCGCTGGCCCTGCTTATTACAGGATGTGCTCAACAGACGTTTACTGTTCAAAACAAACCGGCAGCAGTAGCACCAAAGGAAACCATCACCCATCATTTCTTCGTTTCTGGAATTGGGCAGAAGAAAACTGTCGATGCAGCCAAAATTTGTGGCGGCGCAGAAAATGTTGTTAAAACAGAAACCCAGCAAACATTCGTAAATGGATTGCTCGGTTTTATTACTTTAGGCATTTATACTCCGCTGGAAGCGCGTGTGTATTGCTCACAATAATTGCATGAGTTGCCCATCGATATGGGCAACTCTATCTGCACTGCTCATTAATATACTTCTGGGTTCCTTCCAGTTGTTTTTGCATAGTGATCAGCCTCTCTCTGAGGGTGAAATAATCCCGTTCAGCGGTGTCTGCCAGTCGGGGGAGGCTGCATTATCCACGCCGGAGGCGGTGGTGGCTTCACGCACTGACTGACAGACTGCTTTGATGTGCAACCGACGACGACCAGCGGCAACATCATCACGCAGAGCATCATTTTCAGCTTTAGCATCAGCTAACTCCTTCGTGTATTTTGCATCGAGCGCAGCAACATCACGCTGACGCATCTGCATGTCAGTAATTGCCGCGTTCGCCAGCTTCAGTTCTCTGGCATTTTTGTCGCGCTGGGCTTTGTAGGTAATGGCGTTATCACGGTAATGATTAACAGCCCATGACAGGCAGACGATGATGCAGATAACCAGAGCGGAGATAATCGCGGTGACTCTGCTCATACATCAATCTCTCTGACCGTTCCGCCCGCTTCTTTGAATTTTGCAATCAGGCTGTCAGCCTTATGCTCGAACTGACCATAACCAGCGCCCGGCAGTGAAGCCCAGATATTGCTGCAACGGTCGATTGCCTGACGGATATCACCACGATCAATCATAGGTAAAGCGCCACGCTCCTTAATCTGCTGCAATGCCACAGCGTCCTGACTTTTCGGAGAGAAGTCTTTCAGGCCAAGCTGCTTGCGGTAGGCATCCCACCAACGGGAAAGAAGCTGGTAGCGTCCGGCGCCTGTTGATTTGAGTTTTGGGTTTAGCGTGACAAGTTTGCGAGGGTGATCGGAGTAATCAGTAAATAGCTCTCCGCCTACAATGACGTCATAACCATGATTTCTGGTTTTCTGACGTCCGTTATCAGTTCCCTCCGACCACGCCAGCATATCGAGGAACGCCTTACGTTGATTATTGATTTCTACCATCTTCTACTCCGGCTTTTTTAGCAGCGAAGCGTTTGATAAGCGAACCAATCGAGTCAGTACCGATGTAGCCGATAAACACGCTCGTTATATAAGCGAGATTGCTACTTAGTCCGGCGAAGTCGAGAAGGTCACGAATGAACTAGGCGATAATGGCGCACATCGTTGCGTCGATTACTGTTTTTGTAAACGCACCGCCATTATATCTGCCGCGAAGGTACGCCATTGCAAACGCAAGGATTGCCCCGATGCCTTGTTCCTTTGCCGCGAGAATGGCGGCCAACAGGTCATGTTTTTCTGGCATCTTCATGTCTTACCCCCAATAAGGGGATTTGCTCTATTTAATTAGGAATAAGGTCGATTACTGATAGAACAAATCCAGGCTACTGTGTTTAGTAATCAGATTTGTTCGTGACCGATATGCACGGGCAAAACGGCAGGAGGTTGTTAGCGCAAAAAAAAATTCCAAAAAAAAATTCCAAAAAAAAAAGCGACTAACAAACT